>JAISXD010000073.1 GCA_031270665.1 Tannerellaceae bacterium
CTTTATATCGTGGTATGGAAAATGACGAAAAGGCAATTTACTATCTGAAAAAAGCAGAAAAAATTGCAGAAGAAGGAAATTTTGAAGAGGGAAAAATGCAAGTATATTTCGAGCTTGGAGCGATTTATCACAAGTTTGCCGAAAAAGAACACAACAAAATAGACCTTGCACTGGATTATGAACAGAGAGCGTATGAACTTAGCATCAAACTAAATCATAAAGTCTATCAAGCTGCCACATCTCATGCAATTGCAAATATATATTCAGATTTTCTTAAAGACTATGATAAAGCATTGAAATTTGGAGCTGAAAGTTTGGAATATGCAAAACAAACCGGAGATCCTAAAATGATGACAGCTGCGCTAAGCTCCATATCAAATATTTATCTTGTACAAAAACAATATAGGGAATGTGAAGAGGCTGCAAGTAAAGCTTGGGCAATAGATTCTACAGGTATTTATACAGGAAAAGATCTTTTGAGAAATATCATATTGTCTGGTATTGCAATGGGGAATAGCGACAAAGCTTTGTATTTTTTAAACAAATATGACAATTTTGTTAATACCCAAATCGATCAGAGTAGCCGAGATATAATGGCAGACATGGAGATCAAATACGAAACAGAAAAGAAGGAGACTCGCATCGCTGCTTTGGAGAAAGAGCAAAAATTATATACAGGTCTTGGAATTGCAATAGTTGTCGCTTTACTTTCATTTATTGGATTTTTGATATATCGCCATCGTTCGGAGAAAAAACTTGTCGCTGTACGAGCAGCTCTTAATGCAGAGAAGGCGGAACGCGATTTGATAGCCCGCGATCTGCACGACAGTGTAAGTTCATTGCTTTCAGTAATTAAAAACAACATGGATCTTTACTCGGCTTCGGAGTGCAAAGAAACAAACTACTATAACAACGCATACGAGGTTCTCGGCAAATCGATTACAGAATTGAGGCGGGTAGTATACCACCTCAAATCATTTATTTTGACAAAAGAAGGACTAACCGCTGCGCTAGATGATTTTTGTCGTTTCATTCCAAAAGCTGAGTTTTATTTCAATGGAATCGGTCGTAGATTTGACTCGGATAAAGAATATGTATTATATGATTGCACCTGCGAACTTATAAACAATGCTTTGAAACATTCTGGAGCATCACGTATAGATATTCACCTCAATATTGGAGATCAGGCAGTTTATATTTCTGTTTCTGATAACGGTTCCGGCTTTGACCAAAAGAGTGTCACTTCTGGTATTGGTCTGGAGAACATTCGATCCAACCTCTCTGCCTTTGGCGGTCATTTGGATATTCTGTCGGAACCCGATAAAGGCACCGAAGCCAATGTCGAAATGAAAGTATGAGTTATTTACTATATTCTTTCCACAACTTGCATTTCAAAGGACTGTAAGCTTTTTGGATAGTATTTCCATGTCCTGTGAGATTTTCTCTTTCGTTATCTTAGCGTAAATCTGTGTCGTCTTTATATTGGTATGTCCCATCATTTTGCTAACGGTTTCAATCGGAACTCCCTGATAAATAGCTAAAAGCGTCCCGAAGGTGTGCCTGGAAACGTGGTAGGAAAGGCGGGTGTTGATTCCGCATTGTTTGGCTATATTTTTTAGTATTTTGTTACATGTAGCGTTACTCGGAACAGGGAAAACTTTATTATCTCTTGTATAACCTTTGTATTTCTCAATTATACGCTTTTGGGTACTTCCAGTAGCCTAATACTTGATTCGGTATTTGTTTTCTGTCCGCGAGTAATAATCCATAAATGCCCATCAAATGAGGTTTGCAGCTTATCTCTTGTTAGGCTCTTCACATCCGAGTAACTTAACCCGCAAAAACAGTAGAAGAGATGAAAATTATCTATTGAATAACAGATAATTAAAGAGATGAATATCAACAATGGGTAACGATATAGAAATGAGCGAATAGCTTTCGTCTGCTTTGATTTACATCGTATCAAATGACTCTACTACAAAGATAAATATTATTTCTCAGAATAGTTGTTATTATCTTAAAAAATTTCATACTTTTATATACTATAAAGTATAGTATATATAATGGAAAAATTAGATAAAACAACTTGGTTGACAGAAGGTTTTAAAGTCTTAGAATCTGACGGATTTACACGAATTACAGTTGATTATTTGTGCGAAAGACAAAACCGAAGTAAAGGGTCTTTCTATTTTCATTTTAAAAATATTGACGGTTATATAGAAGAATTGATGAAATATTGGATTCAAGAATACACAATAAATTTCATCGAAAAATCCGAAAATAAAAAAACGCCTGCAAAGAAATACAAAACATTAACGGATATGGTTATTAAAGCCCCTTATATGGCAGAGCAGGCTATAAGGGCATGGGGATATTCTAATTCGATAGTAAGAGAGTCTGTTCAAAAGGTTGATAAAATACGATTAGAATATGTGGTTAATTTAAAAAAAGAGGCAGGAAATGAAGATGAAGCATCGAATCATGGTGCAATATTGGAATATGCCATACTAATAGGAATACAACAGCTATACCCTGATATCTCAAAAGGAGAACTTCTGAAAATATATGGTATGTATACCTCTAAAATTAACGTTTAATAGAATATGGGAAAAGTGTCAAAAACAAACTCAATACCCAAAGAATCTAATGTTCTGGATGGATTTAATCATGTAGATTACTTAGATGTGTATGAGATAGAAAAAAAGACCAATAAATCTGCAAAGGAAATTTCAAAAGAAATAATGAGACTTCCCAACTGGGTAAATTTCTTATTCAAATTAAGAAATTCATTGGTCAAAGTGTTCGGATTAAAAGTAGACAAACAAAATGAGGGGGAAGAAACCTTTTTTACTTTAATTAAGGAAAGTGATAATGAAATTATTATGGGAGAAGATGACAAGCATTTGAATTTCAGAGCGTCTATAATGATAGATAAATCAAGAAATACAATAGCTCTCATAACTTTGGTTCATTTCAATAATCTACTTGGGAAGGTATATTTTCTTCCTGTAAAACCATTTCATAAAATAATAATGAGAAGTCTACTTAAAAGGCATTTAAAAAGCGACTAATTCCGAATGATAATACATAACAGATATGCCGAATTGGGAACTAACCGACAAACGAATATATCAACTGTTGAAACATCCATATCAGATTGATAAATCTATTGTGGAAGACATGACTTCTGCATATCTGGAATTTGTAGAAGAATTATTTACTTATCTAAACGAGGGAAAAGACAATAAAATATCATACGGAAATTAAACACAACTCATATAGAATTTGCGACAATAAAGGCTTTTGAAGAATCTCTCCCAACCGAAAACAATAAACTGAAAATCGTCTTCTTAGATAAAGTAATAACCTTAGTTGAGAAAGAGCTAGAACTGCTTTACCGACAAATGGAATATCCCCGATTCTTTATCAATATTGAATCCGAATGGAAATCCCCAATCTGTATAAATCCCGAAGAGATTAAACTCATTGATATAATGGAATTGGCTTGCGGGTCTTTTTATCTTATAAATGGACTTCAACGGGTTGACAATAAAGAACTACACCTGATTGATGTTACATGCATATTTGAAAAGATGTTCAATGTGAATCTTGGAGATATATACAAGAAAGAAGAAGCTGTCATCCCTCATTAGTTATCATTTTGACAAACTAACTGCCGAATATCGCCCGTATTTGGCGGAGGAGATGAAGTTTTCGGTAAATACGCGCTGCATTTAAGGGTTTGTCTTTTACAAAAAGACAGCAAAATCGATCAAACAGCTTCTTAAAGCATGTTTTTTAGGGTGTTCTGTATGGTTTATCTGCAAAATTATCTATGAATCAGGCTTTATCCGTTACAATATGATATTTGAAAATCAAGCCTTTTGAATATTAAAATAGCGAACAAAAGAAGTTTTTTCAAGGGACTTTCGAACTTATTCCATCCCTTTTCCCGGAACAATACGATGTTATTTCCAAAACAATACAATACTTTTAGGAAAAGATTATGATCCTTTTCCAAAAGTATTGTATTGTTTTGGAAGAAACATCGTATTCTTTTTTTTAACGATTCATACCGGTTATTCAAAATGAACCCACGTAGCCGTAAAATATTCGGAACAAACCCATAATTTCATTCCTTTCATCAAAAGAGCAGGTAAGAGCACAAGCGAAATATCACTCAGAATGTTACAAAAACGGCCAAACCCGAATCAAAATGATAATTTAGGTTAAAAAAAAGATCATTATACACCTTCAGTACCTACTAATTGCTATTAAACTATTTGTTTTTACCAATAAATGGTGATTTCAAAAACAGCAAAAAGTCTCTAATTTTGCACCTCATTTTTATATTCTATGGAAAATATTATCGTCTGTGAGAATATTACGCACTATTATGGTAGTCGTTTAATATATGAGAATCTTAACTTTGAAGTAAAAAAAGGTAAGATATTAGGTCTTTTAGGCAAGAATGGAACTGGAAAAACGACAATCATCAACATTCTTAACGGCTACCTGAAACCACGTTCGGGTGAGTGCCGGATATTTCGGGAAAAGATGGAAAATCTATCTCCCGGCACAAAAGCAAGTATAGGTTTATTATTAGAAGGGCATATCCAGCATACATTCTTTAATGTACGTCAGATAGAGAAATTCTATCGCCAATTCTACCCGAATTGGAAAGCCGGTGCATACTATGAGTTATTAAGGAAGTTACAGGTTTCCGAAACTCAGCGGATAAGCGCCATGTCATGTGGACAGCGTTCGCAAGTAGCGCTCGGATTATTATTTGCACAAGACCCGGACCTTCTTATCCTCGATGACTTTTCGATGGGATTAGACCCTGGCTATCGCCGTCTGTTCGTCCAATATTTGAAAGAATATGCTTCGAACGGAGACAAAACAATCTTCCTGACCTCTCATATCATTCAAGATATGGAAATGCTTATAGATGATTGTATTATACTCGATTACGGACGTATCCTTTTACACAAACCGACTGATTATATACTGAATAAATTCAAAAGGTACACTTTCAACTCATCCGCAACGGAAATAAAGGCTACCGATAAGTTGTGGAATCCTGAAAAAACAGGAAATACTTGGGAACTATACTCTTTCTCGCCAAAAGACGAAATACAACAAATTTTGGAACCGTATAATATAGCAAACCTTAAAGAAGAAAAGCTTTCCCTTGAAGATGCTTTTATTGGTTTGACCGGTAAATATTAGAATAAAAGTATGATAACATCTATATTTTATAAAGAATGGATTAAGACGAGAAGAATCCTTCTCTTGTCATTAGTCGTATTTGCAGCTTTAATTACATATATCTTCATCAATGTAGAACAAATGTTCCGTATAAATGGAGCCACACAAGTATGGACAGAAACTATTTTGAAAGATATATCTGTATTAACCAGAATACAATGGTTGCCGCTTATTCTCAGCGTCCTTTTCGGAGTCTCTCAATTTGTACCCGAGATGAGTAATAAAAGACTGAAACTGACGCTACATCTGCCAATGCCCGAAAACAAGATTATGTTTTCGATGCTGGCTTTCGGCCTCTCCGGCTTACTTATACTGTATGCAATTACCTATATGGCAATTTTAGGAGGTTTGAACATCTACTATCCACCGGAAATTGTCTGGTCAATGGTTGAAGCTTCATTGCCCTGGTTTCTGGCCGGACTGGCTGGTTATCTTTTCGTAGCATGGATATGCATTGAGCCTGTATGGCGGCATCGTGTGTTTAATACCTTGATAGCGGCATATGCTCTCACCTTTTTCATGATATCAGCAAAGAGCGGGGCTTACATGCCTTTTATCCCTTATCTGCTTGCAATCATAATCGTTGCTCACTTCTTTTCATTCTATTCTATGTATCGATTTAAAGACGGGTCTCAATAAAATTTACTAAACGATGAAATCTAAAAAGATTATATACATACAGATACTACTATTTGTCACATTCATTGGAATGTGTGCTATTCCTTCTTTATGCAAGAAAATAACATACTCCCCTGACGATTATCCTTTTGTTTATTACAGTTCTATCTTGAAAGAACTCTGCTATATTGATTTCCACGACAAGGAAACGCCTATGCGCGATGGAGCCGGAAACCTATATACAACAGCTCAATACGACTCATTAATGCCATTGTTCAATTTCAGACAGTTAATGGTTGACGGTCGCTTGCCCGACAGTATAGACGGACATGAAATAACCCCACCTATATTAATGTCCAAATCGATAATATACAGGTATTCTCCTGCAAAATTCAAAACGCCCGATGTTGGTTTATACATGATGTACGAGTCGATGCCGAAACGTGTAGGATTAGAATTACCTGATGATGTTTTTCGAATGAAAGATAAAATTGAATTCATTGACAACGCATCAAATACGATAAATACACAAAAGAGCCAAACATTCCAGCAGGCATTGGATAAAGCCGGATATTCTTTCCCTACCCAATGGGTATCCGGAAACATGAATCCCCACAAACGCTATGACGAAGGATATTTCTGCCTCGACGACAGTCGGCAGCTATTTCATGTAAAGATGGTAAACGGACGCCCATTCGTGCGCAATACGCATATTGGAGACAGCATTACTATAGAAGGATTTACCGTGTATGAAGCTGCCGACAAACGCTTCTACGGATTCTTATTTGACAAGATGGGAAGCGCTTACATCATAGAAAGCGATGAGGGGAAATACAAGGCGCTAAAACTTGACATTCCGCCAATCAATTTGGAAAATGATGAAATGATGATAATGGGCAATCTCTTATATTGGACGGTCTCTGTCACTTCAAAAAAAGGGAAAGACATCTATGCTTTGAAATCCGGGACATTGGAATGTTTGCAGAAAATAGCTATTGAACGAACTCCCGGGAAATGGGATAATGTTTCAGCGTGGTTGTTCCCCGCCTATCTCACATTCGAGCATAACAATTCCGACTTTATCTATCCCCGGCTGACTGTTACGGGATATAAGGCTTTTGCTGTCAATCTGGCGTTAGCGCTACTATTCAGCCTGGTCATTTCCAATCCGGGCAAAAAAAGATTATTCAATTTCCTGTTTGTTCTGCTAACCGGGATAACCGGACTTATAGCGCTATTGATATTACCTGATTTTTCAACTAAAAAGATAAAATCAAAATGAAAAAATTATTTCTTATCGCAGCCGCAGTCTTTATGTTGACATCCTGCGGAAACAAATCACAACAGCGTATTGCGGAAGAAGCAACGACTGCTCGGGCAACATCAGAGGTTCCTGCATACGAATTGGAAAAACTCCTTGCCGATGCAGATAAAATGCTGGACCAAACGGTTGTGGTAAAAGGAACCGTTACGCATACATGCAAGCACTCCGGTAAACGTTGCTTCATCGTGGGAGAAGATGGTAAAACATCGTTCCGTGTAGAAGCTAAAGGCGATATCGGCGGTTTCAACAAAGAATTGGTTGGCTCTGAACTGGCAATTAAAGGCACCTTAAAAGAGCGCCGACTAACAAAAGAATATATCGACCAATATGAGAAAGAGGTCAACGAGAAGAAAACCCAGGAAGATGGTTCGGCAGAAACATGCCAGGCAGAATTGAATAGCATCACCTCTATGAGGGAGTGGATGAAGGATAACAATAAAGATTATTACGCAATCTATTACATGGATGGCGAAAGCTATGAAGTCATCGAATAATAAAGGCAAGCCAAGAAAGTCTTACAGGTATTGGCTGAGGGTTATTCATCGTGACTTGGGATTTGTGATGATCGGCACATGCTTCATCTATGGAATATCAGGCATCCTGCTCAACCATATGGACGGGGAAGACCCTTCGTACAAAGTTGAAGGATATTCTTTACAAGTAGAGAAAAGTCTACGTACAAATGAAGTAAAAACATTGTGGGAGGACAAAAAAGACTTGCCGGCGCTCAATAAGGTTATCCCCCTCGACGATACTCACTATCGCCTGCTATTCAGTGGTGGAACCGGTGTATATGATGCTGTAAGAGGAACGGTTGATTACGAAAAATATACAAAACGCCAGTTCGTTTACTGGATTAATAAGCTGCACTATAATAAGGTAAAAGGATGGAGTGTAATGGCGGACTTCTTTGCCGTATCTCTGATTTTCTTCGCCGTTTCGGGATTATTTATTGTAAAAAGGGAAAAAGGTATGGCAGGTAGTGGTACATATTATCTGATAGCGGGAATTCTGATTCCGGTTATATATATCATAATCGGATGAAACACTTACTTCCATATACATTCCTTTTTATATTGATTTATAGTCTTCCTGTTGCTGGATTTGCACAACAACAGGAAGACATATTTAACTTACAGATACAGGTAAATGACAAGCAAAGTACGGAACCTCTGGAATTTACCCTTATCTACCTGACAGACGGGAAACAACATTGGGAGGGCATCTGTAATGAAAACGGGAAAAGCTCAATCGGCAGGCTCCCTAAAGGCAACTATAAATTAATCGTATCCCTGTTAGGATATGAAAAATGGGAGAATGAGCTATCGATTGAAAGAAATAACTCCTTAAACATCTTATTATCTTCCAACTCAAACGAACTGAATGAAGTCGTTGTGACAGCCTCCGAGTCGAAAGGTTTGACAAGTTCTTCCATCATAGACCGTAAAGCAATGCAACACTTGCAACCCTCCAGCTTTTCCGACCTGCTGGAACTGCTTCCGGGAGGAAAATCGAAAGACCCCGGCTTGGGCCTGATAAATGCTATTAAAATAAGAGAAGCCGGACTTACAGACTACACATACGGAAATTATAGCGTTTCTTCCCTTGGAACATCTTTTGTTATTGACGGGGCGCCTGTTTCTACAGATGCAAATATGCAGTATCTGTCAAGCGGCGATCATACCATTGCCGGGGTATCAGGATATACAGACAGCAAACGCAGCTCGGTAAACCGGGGCGTAGACATGCGTACAATATCTACCGACCAGATAGAAAGAGTAGAGATTGTACGGGGAATACCGTCGGTACAATACGGAGACCTTACCAGCGGACTTGTGAGAATAGAACGCAAAAAGGGTGAAACCGCTTGGGATACCCGGCTTAAGGCGGATGGATACAGTAAATTATTTGCAGTAAATAAAGGATATTATTTTAAAGAGGAAAACCTGACATTAAACTTCGGGGCAGACTACTTGGATTCGAAGATTAATCCGACAAGTTCTTACGAAGGGTATCAGCGGCTGACCTACTCCGTTAGGTTGGGGAAAAACTGGTATAAAGCGCCTTTCGCCCTTCTCTGGCAATCAAGCTTCGACCACGCACACACATTCGATGAAATAAAGTTAGACCCTAATATATACGACAATGTACAGGAAAGTGCAGATTTAGCGTCTCTCAGACAAGAGAAATACAGGTCTGAATACGACCGCCTGTCACTTACGAACAATTTCAGGCTACAACCCCAAAAGATTTCTTTTCTCAAATCCATCGACTTTAATACTTCGATAGCATACCAGATGGATAAAATAGAACAGACCAGGTTTGTCCAATTGAGTTCGCTTACACTAACAATTCCATCTTCCGATGAGGCTGGTATTGCCGATGGAATCTTTCTTCCAAGCAAATACCTGGCAAACCACGATGTAGATGGCAAACCTTTGAATCTATTTCTGAAGGCTAAAGTAACCTTTGAATTCACCACGGCCCCACTCAATCACAAAGCAATAACAGGAACGGAATACTCATTGGACAAGAACTATGGAAAGGGGCAACTGATAGACCGTCTCCGTCCTCCCGGAGGCGAGACTTTCCTGCGTCCACGCAAATATGCTGATATTCCGTCAAAACAAAATTTGAATTTCTTTGCAGAAGATGAGGTTTCGATGCCGGTAGGAAAAAACATATTCAAATTAAACGCAGGTATCCGGGGTATGTCTATGGTCGGTATGGACTCCCAATACAGGATGAACGGGAGATTCTATCTCGACCCCCGTTTCAATACCGAATGGCGTTTTCCTATGATTACGCTAAACAGTAAAGATTTGAATATATCATTGTCCGCAGGTATAGGGTGGCATACCAAGTTTCCGACGCTACTCCAAATCTATCCCGATTATGTCTATCTCGACTATGTAAGATTAAATTATTACGACGTAGACAATCCCCATCAGAGCCGCGTGAATTATGAGACCTTCAAAACAAAGACAATCAACCATAGCCTCGAACCTGCCAGAAATAGAAAATGGGAAGTGAGACTCAACTTCCAGTACGATAATAATTACCTGTCGGCTACCTATTTCTACGAAAAGATGACTGACGGATTCCGCACACAGACAATGAATTTCATGCCCGTAACATCCCGCTTATATTACAGTGATAAGGATTCTGTTGTCATACATCCAACGACCAATCGGCCAGACCTGGACAAATCGAAATATAAAGTATTAAATCGTCTCCACGCAAACAGTGCGACAGGTAATGGTACGCGGATAGATAAAGAAGGTATTGAATTTACCTTATCCGCCAAACGGCTCGAAAACTTAAAAACCAGGTTGACCGTTACGGGTGCATGGTTCAAAACAAAATATCTTACCAGCGGAGTTGTATATAATGGAACGATCCAGATTATAAACGGGGAACGTATTGAGGAAGTAGGAGTATACGATGACTCCGGAGGCTATCACAATGAGCAGCTCAATACTAATTGCATGTTCGACACGTATATCCCGTCATTAGGCTTCGAATTTTCCACATCCTTCCAATGTCAATGGTTTCAAATAAACCGGCGTTTGCCGGAAACGCGTTATCCGTTTGCTTATATAGACGCAAAGGGCATGCGGCATCTGTATACCGAGGCTGATAAAAAAGACCCGGTCTTGCAATTTCTTATGCGGGAGTCTAATCCGGGATTGTACCACAAAGCCCGTATCCCCTTTGGGATGGATATTAACCTGAAGGCTTCGAAAAAGATACAAGAGATAATGCGTATATCGCTGTTTGTAAACAAACTGTTAGATTATTACCCTGCATACAAAGTAAATGGCGCCGAAATAAAACGGACTCAGAATCCATATTTCGGTATGGAACTGAATATTACACTATAATTTTTTTTTACTCAATTAACTATTTAATAAAAAAACTGAGATTAAGATGAAAACGAAATTATTAACATTAATCCTGCTCGTTTTTTGTACAACAGGATTCTTTTCTTGTAATGATGACGATGAAGAAGTAAAAACGACAGAAGTAACCTTATCTATAACCAATCCGACCGATTTGGAAGATTTGGAAGTTGACAAATGGGCTGTAACATTTACGGAAAGGAATACGAATAAGAAGTACGCCTTCGAGGCGGAAAGCAATACGTTGTCTGCCCTCGTACCGGAAGGCGACTATGAAATAGTTGGGGAAAATTCTGTAACTTACACATTCTTGGGAAATACGATAAGCGGCAAGCTGTATTTTATTACTAAATCAAACATTGTTGTTGGCGAAGCGGTTGAACTCGCCGCATCATCTTTCCCTAAATCGGAATATGAAGGCGAAGGGGGATTCGTTATAGAAGAAATCTTCTATACAGGGTCTGGTACGCCTGAAGGTAAATCCTATCTGGGTGATATTTATATTAAGTTATATAACAACACAGACCAACCTTTGTATGCTGACGGTCTATTTCTTGCTACCACACAAAGAAATACGTCTTCGAGCAACGTTTATATTCCGGAAATACTTGATAAGTACGTACCCGTAAGCGGAATAATTATTATACCCGGCGATGGGACAAAATACCCTGTTCAACCGGGTAAATCCTTTATCTTGGCAGCGAGCGCCGTAAACCATAAAGAGGCTAACGGCAATTCGTTCGACCTTACAGTGGCAGATATGGAATGGCGCAATGAACATCTGGTAAACCAACCGGCCAACAATCCCAATGTACCGGATGCCATCCTGCTTTATGATTTCTTTACTACGCACCATGCAGGCCTGAGCAGCGTAATTATGGGTAGAATTGAAGTATCACAGGCCGAATTTCTGGAACAATACATTTATGAATATAGCTGGAAGATGGTTGTTAACGGCGTGGAATATGAAAGAGGGCCATTCCTGGATTATAAGATACCGAACGAATGGGTAATGGATGCAGTATATACAAGCGTGGAAGGTGAAGCCGATGCACCGGTATTTGCCCCGTCTATCGATATGGGCTGGACATACTGCGGTTCATCTTTCGGAGATACCGAACGTTATGGAAAGAGCGTACGCCGTAAGGTAGAAGCAACGACAACAGACGGACGCGAAATATTACAAGACACCAATAACTCGGCTGTCGATTTTATTCCGAATGCAACGCCGTCATTAGCAAAATAATATGATTAAAGACTTTCGTTTCATCTTTATATTATTCCTGGTTTCTATTGCGAGCCATGCGCAGGATTCTGTTCCTGTGACAGACAGGTTATATCGTAACCTGTCTCCTGTCGTCCGTTTTTCTTCCGCTACCACTTACAATCCGGGAGCAAAGGTCTACACGTTGCAGCCGGATTTATCAGACCTGGGCATTGTATATGAAAAGCAAACAGGAGATGCGGGGCTAACACAGACAGGAACAGCGTTCGATGATTATGTCCTCAAGGCAGAATCATACGCCCGGAAAGGCAAACACCATCTATGGGGAAAAGCTTCCTATGCAAAAACACACACGGATAATATAAAATGGAACGAAAGTTCGGATTATTACACGATATATCCATACGTTTTCGCCGATTCTACCGGAGGGGACAACCTCACCGGCGAGAGATACGATTTTATGGGGGGATACGCTCAAAACAGGGGACAAATAGCCTGGGGTATCAGCCTGGACTACCGGGCGCTGATGGAATACCGCTCTGTAGACCCACGCCCAAACAACAATACGTCCAACCTCGTATTCCATACCGGACTGAACCGTAAGATATCCGGCAAATATGCCGTGGGCGGAGGCTTTTTCTTACGCAAATACAAACAGGCCAACGCAATCGAATTCAGCAATTCGCTTGGACGCAAATCCTCCCTGCATCATATGACAGGATTGGGAAGCGATGCCTTTCTGTTTGCAAATAACGAAACAGCCAGTCTTTTTAATGGAAAGGGCTATGGCGCAAACGTACAATTACTGCCAATTAACGGGAACGATGTTTCAGCAACATTGGCCTGGGAGCATTTCTCTTGCGAGAAGCAGTTGAATATCAATCAGAATCTTGGCTTATCGTCAATTGATGAAGGTAAATACATCGCTGAAATCACTTATCTGAAACAAACCGGAAAACATACGTTAGGCGCCAAAGCGGAAGCTACCTATACAGACAGGCGGGGAACGGAAGGCAAATTTACCAAAAATGAGAATAATGAATATGTAAAGATATCATCCGAAACGCAGTATAAGAACCAACGGACGGATGCCAGCCTTACCTTTATTTACCAGCACAGGGACAGTAAAACATCCTGGCATACCATGCCCTGTATTTCATATTATAATACCAATGAAAGTCATAAGGCAACATCGCGGAGGATGAACGTTTGCAGGATGGGACTGGGGATACAGCAGGGTATGGCGCACGCTATCAAAAAACACCTGATAGATGTCGAGGCTAATTTGGGATACGTACAAAACCTCAGCAAGCGTGTTGAACTGACAGGCCTTGCCGAAGAAAAGGGGATCTTCAAATTTCTAATGCATGACTACGATTATCTGTCTTCCAATGCTTTTTCAGCAGGTCTTTCTGTACGCTTTGACTATGCCCTGCCCCAAAGAGGGATAGCTGTTTATATAAAAGGTATATGGAACTACCGTAAGTATAAAAAGGCAGATTCGGATTTTCTGGGAGCTCAACTGGGCGCTGCATTCTGATTATCACAAATACCGGCCAACACAAAATAAACCCGCGTAGCCGTAAAATAAAGGCTTTGCACAAGCTAACGTCCAATCAACCAAAAGATTCAACCGCGTAGCTAAACGCTAATTCCCGGCATGGGGTGTAGCTGCAGGTACGGTTATAAATGTACCGGCCGATTCTCCGGCCGATTCTCCGGACAGGGTTGGTACCGTGACTTTCCAATAACGGATAGCCTCGCCGCAAGAAAGAACCTTTACCTGCGAAACAAAAGGCGGGGGGCACACCCGTAGGCCGCCTCCTGGATTTATTCTTCCTGCGTAATAACTTACCCCTATTGTTCAGTCAATCGTTCGTTACCGTATATAAGGCAAAAGGCGCGCCCAAGCCGTAAGGCAAGGCTTTTCCCCCACAAAGGATAAGCTCTTCCCCACAAAGGATAAACCTTTCCCCACAAAGGATAAACCTTTCCCCACAAAGGATAAACTCTTCCCCACAAAGGATAGACTCTTCCCCACAAAGGATAGCTCTTTCCCCACGAAGGATAGACTCTTCCCCACAAAGGATAAGCTCTTCCCCACAAAGGATAGCCCTTTCCCCACAAAGGATAAATGCCATTCCACGGGGAAAAAGACGCAAAAAGGATGGAGCGTATCAAAAGTTCATGCTTCCATTCTTGCGCCAGACAAGATAACGCCGTAAAACGCGTTAACCGCAAAAAGAGTGCTTTTGTTTGAGTTAATCCGCTTATCGCCTGGCGTTCAATGTGCTTAACCCTGTTCACATACTTATTCGTAAGGACGTGGAGCTGGCCGGTGAACTTCTCCGGCGCTTTTCCGGCGTTCTGCGATACCGGTTATACGGGTGTAATAAAGAAATCGTCCTGCTGGATTCCGGCAGGACATTACAGAAACGGCCAGGCCCGAATCAAAAATGTCATTTTACCCGGACGCATGGATGTTGGATGGGGTATACGTTACAGCCTTTGAAACGATCCCCAAAAAAGATACGGATAATACATATATTATTACACATTTCTATGTATCTTTGCATACGAATTAAGTATAAGATATTCTATTCAATATGATTCTATTTTTCAAATCGCCGGCAAAGACGATATTCACCGTAGAAACAATACAAACGTTCTCATCCGAAGATATTCAAAAATTAGTTTGGCTATTTAGTGGGGCAGCTCTCGTAGCGGGCGACAGCCTTGATGGCTGGTATATCGGGCCGCGCCGGGAGATGATTACTCCCTGGAGTACGAACGCTGTGGAAATTACCCGTAACATGGGGATTGACGGGATTTCCCGTATAGAGGAATTTTATCCCGTATCGTCTGGCGATGCTGCCCACGACCCTATGCTGCAACGTATTTACAAGGGCCTGACCCAACAGTTGTTTACGGTTAATAAACTGCCGGACCCGATTATTCCTATCTATGACATAGAGACTTACAACCAGCAGGAAGGATTGGCTTTGAGTGGCGGCGAAGTGGCGTATCTGAACGAAGTGAGCCAAAAGCTCGGACGGCCGTTGACCGACAGCGAGGTATATGGTTTTGCACAGGTAAACTCGGAGCATTGCCGCCACAAAATATTTAACGGGCGGTTTGTTATCGACGGGGAGGAGAAAGAAAGTTCACTTTTTCAGCTGATAAAGAAAACGTCGGAAGAAAACCCCAACCAATTGGTCTCGGCCTATAAAGATAATGTAGCCTTTAATGAAGGGCCTGCCATCGAACAATTCGCTCCGGCAAGCGGCGACAAGCCCGATTACTATGGCGTCCGTACAATAAAAACAGTCATCTCGCTCAAAGCGGAAACGCATAACTTCCCCACTACCGTAGAACCGTTCAACGGGGCGGCAACCGGTACGGGCGGTGAAATACGCGACCGCCTGGGCGGAGGGAAAGCATCCCTTCCTGTCGCCGGAACGGCTGTTTACATGACTTCTTACCCCCGTACGGAAGGGGCCCGCGCGTGGGAAAAGATATTGGAACCCCGGCCGTGGCTATACCAGACGCCGGAACAGTTGCTGATCAAAGCGTCGAACGGCGCTTCCGATTTCGGGAATAAATTCGGCCAGCCGCTTATTTGCGGTTCGCTTCTCACCTTCGAACACGAAGAGAATGGCCGGCAATACGGATATGATAAGGTAATCATGCTTGCCGGGGGAGTAGGATATGCCAATAAGCGCGATGCGCTGAAGGAAGAGCCCAAACCTGCCGAAAAGGTACTTGTAATGGGTGGCGACAACTACCGCATCGGAATGGGTGGAGGGGCCGTTTCGTCGGTAAACACAGGGCAGTTTGCAAGCGGCATCGAACTGAATGCCGTACAGCGCGCTAATCCTGAAATGCAAAAACGCGTGTCTAATGTGATTCGCAGTATAGCCGAATCGGAAGACAACCCGATTGTTTCCATACACGACCACGGTGCGGGCGGGCATTTGAATTGCCTTTCCGAATTAGTGGAATCTACGGGCGGCCGCATCGATATGAGCCAATTACCGGTGGGCGACCCTACCTTGTCGTCTAAGGAAATTATCGGAAACGAAAGTCAGGAGCGAATGGGTTTGCTGATGGAAGAGAAAGACGTAGAGCGGGTAAGGCGGATTGCCGAACGCGAACGGGCGCCCATGTATGTGGCAGGCGAAACAACCGGCGACATGGAACTTATATTTGAACAGGCCGACGGCGTTAAACCGATCAATCTGAAACTCGACTATCTGTTCGGCAAACCGCCTAAAACGGTTATCGCCGACAAAACGGTGAAAGAGAAATACCAGCCGGTAGTTTACAAAGAATCGGACCTCCATACCTGCCTCGAAAATGTATTGCAATTAGAAGCCGTCGCCTGTAAAGATTGGCTGACAAACAAAGTAGACCGTTCGGTGTCGGGAAAAGTGGCCCGCCAGCAATGCCAGGGAGAGATACAATTGCCGTTAAGCGATTTAGGCGCCGTGGCGTTAGACTACAGGGGGAAAGCCGGTATGGCTACTTCTATCGGGCATGCTCCGCAAGCGGGTATTGTTGATCCGGCTGCCGGCTCTGTCCTTTCGATTGCCGAAGCGCTGACGAACCTTGTGTTTGCTCCGTTAACCGGTCAATTGGCAGGCGTTTCGCTGAGCGCCAACTGGATGTGGCCTTGCCGCAATGAAGGCGAAGACGCCCGGTTGTATGCCGCCGTCGAAGCAGCGTCGGCCTTTGCCTGTGCGTTGGGAATAAATATACCGACGGGTAAAGACTCTTTATCCATGACGCAAAAATACGGGGACAAAAAAGTAGTATCGCCGGGCACGGTAATCATCTCAGCTGGAGCGGAAGTGAGCGATATCAAAAAAATCGTATCGCCGGTTATCCATCCTGATAAAAACACATACATATATTATATAGACTTCTCTTTTGATACATTGCAGTTAGGCGGCTCTGCTTTTGCCCAGGTGTTAAACCGTCTGGGCGACGCTGTTCCTACGGTACAGGATGCAGACTATTTCAGGGATGCGTTCAACGCCATACAGGAAGCCATTGACAAAGGCCTCCTGCTTGCCGGGCACGATATCTCGGCCGGCGGCATGATAACCGCTTTATTGGAAATGTGTTTCGCCAATGTAGAAGGCGGGTTGGATATATCGTTGGACGCCATTGCCGAACCGGATATTATCAGGATATTATTTGCCGAAAATCCGGGTATCCTTGTACAGGTAAACAATAAGAAAGCCTTCGAACACCTGATGAAAGAAGCCGGCGTTGGCTTTGCCCTGCTTGGCAAGCCGGCAGACGAAAGGCATATCCTTGTATCCAAAGAAGGCTTACAGTATCATTTCGGCATTGATTATATGCGGGATGTATGGTATGCTTCTTCTTATAAATTAGATATCAAACAAAGCGGAAGCATCTGCGCCGGCAATCGTTATGAGAACTACAAAATGCAACCGCTGGAATTTAAGTATCCTAAAAGCTTCACCGGTAAACTGTCCGCCTACCACCTCTCGCCCGACAGAAATAAACCCTCCGGAATCAAGGCGGCCGTTATTCGTGAACAGGGTTCGCAATGCGAGCGTGAAACAGCTTACGCCCTATACCTGGCAGGCTTCGACGTAAAAGACGTTCATATGACAGACCTGGCAAGCGGGCGCGAAACGCTGGAAGAGATCAACCTGATTGTATTTAGCGGCGGTTTTGCCAATTCAGACGTACTGGGCTCCGCCAAAGGATGGGCCGGCGGTTTCCTTTATAATGAAAACGCCAGCAAAGCCATCCGGAATTACTATATCCGTAAAGATACCTTAAGCATGGGTATATGCAACGGCTGCCAGTTGATGGCCGAACTTGCGTTGCTTTATCCCGAACATGCAAAGAAACACAAAATGCTTCTTAACGAATCCGATAAATTTGAGTCGGAATTTGTCACACTCGAAATCCCGAAAAATCATTCGATTATGTTCGGTTCATTGAGCGGTTCGAAATTAGGCGCATGGATTGCCCATCGGGAAGGCAGGTTCTCATTCCCTTATGAAGAGAAAGAATACCACGTTGTGGCGAAATATAATTATGAAGGTTATCCGGCAAACCCCAATGGTTCGCCCTGGTCGGTAGCAGGCGTATGTTCAAAAGACGGCCGCCATTTAGCGATCATGCCGCACGCGGAACGGGCGATGTTCCCCTGGCAATGCGGCTATTATCCGGCGAAACGAAAAGACGATGAAGTTACTCCCTGGATAGAAGCCTTTGTTAACGCCCGCAAATGGATAGAAGAGACGAAAAACAACTAATAAACCAACCATTGAATGCCAATGAAAAAGATTGTCTGCCTGTTACTTCTGCTAACAGTATTTCAGCTTGATGCACAAACGTTTCGCTATGCTGCAAGGGCCGGATTAAATCTGGCTGATAAAACAAACACCAGCGGAACACTCAAACCCGGCTTAAATTTCGGCGTGTCTGCCGAGTATTTATTTACACCCCTCTTTTCTGCGGAAGCAGGACTCTATTATTCCATGCAGGGATCCAAATTTAAATTTGCCAATACGGATTTGGAGCACAATTACCTGAATATTCCGCTACTTGCCAAATACTACGTATACCGCGGGTTGAGTTTTTTTGCAGGCCCGCAATTGGGTATAAAAGCCAATGTAAATAAACAGGCATTCGGCAGTAAAGAATTTGAAACAAAGCGGGTAGAGGGCGACATGGTAAAACCGTTTGACCTCTCGGCGGTAATCGGCGCGGGATATTTATTGGAGAACGGTTTCTTCGTCTCCGCAAATATAAACGCAGGGCTGACCAACACTGCCAAAAGCCGGTTTGACTATGACGACGACAACGACGGCAAAGGTACATCTTATCCAACAGACAAGGAGTCATTCAAAAACATAGTCATCCAATTTAACTTCGGGTATTGTTTCTGATACGTCATTTTACCGATACAAAACACAAGGAACAAGGATGGCCCCGAACCAGTGCCACCCTTGTTGTTTTTTGCCATGCCGCCCATTGGTTGGATAGTTCCCACCTATATGAAGGGTTCGGATTTAAAATTACGATCTACCCTTCCCACGTCTGTAAGTTTAGCATTACTCATATTTAATTAAGCGTCATACCTTAGACTTGATTGCCTGATTGTCTATTTCAATCAGGATGTCGCCCTCTGTGACATTGGCCCCTGTCTTGGCAAGTATGCGTTTTACTGTTCCGGCATACTCGGAAGTGATACTGTTTTCCATCTTCATAGATTCCAGTATCAGCACTTCCTGTCCGCAGGAGACGGTGTCGCCGGGCCGGACAAGTATTTTGTATACGTTGCCGGGCATGGGCGAGACGACTACTTTCCCTGTGACCGGCGCTTCGCTTTTTGCTTCGGATGCGTTTTGCTTTGGCGCTTCGGACCGGCGTGAAGACTGGTAAAGGGCTTCTTTCCTGTTAGTAAGGAAAGTCTTGGCTACAGACGGGAAAAGTTCCAGCAGTAGTTCTTCCTTCTCATTTACGGCAAGGCGTACGCCGCCAAGTTCTTCCAGCGCCGGATTCTCCTGCCGGCAGTGCCGTGAGGTGTCATAAGGGGTTTCTTCCTCTACCTTTGCTATTTTAAGTCTGAATGCGGGGTCTACCGGAACGGGCGTTTTGCCATATTCGCCTTTTACAAGGGAGACAAATTGGTTGGATACGTTCGTATACATAGGTTTTCCGTTCTTCATATCCAGGGCGCAGTTTACGGCCTGAGCGCCTACTATCTGGCTGGTGGGTGTTACCAATGGCGGAAGTCCTGCATCTAAGCGTACGCCGGGAATTAGTTTCAGGGCTTCTTCCAGGATGTCCATTGCGTTCATTTGCTTGAGTTGGGCTACCATGTTAGTGTACATCCCTCCCGGTATCTCTGCTTTCTTTATCAGTTCGTTTGGTTTGGCGAAGTTGAAGTAGCTTTCTATGGCGTGGCAGGCTTCCAGCAGTGGTTCTTCTTCTTTTTTAGAGGCGGCGGCAATAGCCTTGTCAAACAAACAGTCTATCTCAGCGGGCAGTTCATCTGTAAGCGGATTGAAAGGTTTGGGGAATTGCTTAACGGCGTCAAACGGTTCCAGTTCGCGACGTATATCTGATAACTCACGGTTGATAGCCGCCACGGCTTCCATGTCTACATCCATCTCAACACCCAGCTTCTTGCAGAAGAGATAAACCAGTTCTACAGCCGGAGCGGCAGGACCTCCTGCAAAATTCCAGATAACAGTGTCTACAATATCCACTCCGCTCATAATGGCGGATAATACAGCTCCCAACCCGTATCCCGGCGTACAATGCGTATGGAAATCGAGGGGTATGCCGAGGTTCTTTTTGAACAGCGCGGTGAGGCGTGCAATCCGCGAAGGCTGTATCAATCCGCTCATATCTTTTATCGTAATCATATCGGCGCCAAGCGCTTGCATTTTCAGTGCTTTGTCAAGGAAGTAGTCGTCTGTGAAAATGGCGTCAGGGAGGGGTTTTCCTTTCAGGCGGGCCTTGAGGCGTTCGGATACGCTAAAGTGCGGGTCGATGGTATAGCACACGGCGCAGTCGGCAATTCCACCATAGGCTTTGACGTATTTGATGGTAGACTTTACGTTGTTCACGTCATTCAGAGCGTCGAAAATACGCATAATGCCCAGCCCCGACTCGATGGCGTTACGGCAGAATCCATCAATAATGTCGTCAGGGTATGGCGCGTATCCAAAGAGGTTACGCCCCCTCGACAGGGCCGTCAGCTTGGAGGCGTCACCTACGGTGGCTTTGATCTTCTCTAGTCGTTCCCAGGGATTTTCGCCCAGATAGCGCATAACGGAATCGGGTACGGCTCCTCCCCATACTTCCATAGCGTAAAAACCGGCTTCGCGGTAATAAGGAAGCGTCCTGTCAACTTGCTGTTGAGTCATACGGGTTGCGAAAGCAGACTGCTGCCCGTCTCTTAAGGTCAGATCGCGAATCAATAATTTCTGTTCCATAGTATCAAAATTTGTGCGTTTATGTATAGAATTTGGATTAATGTCACAAATATATGCAATTATAACGGAATAGAAGGCTATATTGTTGACAAAATGATAATTCTTTTCCAACTTTTCTTTCCGCAGAAAAAGGAGTAAGGTAAGGGGAGCAATGTTATTAAGTTAAGAATTGTCTTCGATTCCTGATCAGGGAAAGTACCCGGACATTCACATGCCCGGGTTTTCTAAGATAAAATTTAGACCAGATTGGGATTAACTATAATCCCAATATCGTTACCTGATGAAGATTTTTTTCATAATGTATCGGCCATTCATCTTTACTTTTATAATGTAAGTTTGTTGGCCGTCTGTTTGTATGCGGAAGTAATCCAGCCTGGCTTCGCTGCTGTAAATCAAGGCTC
>JAISXD010000043.1 GCA_031270665.1 Tannerellaceae bacterium
CGCGCCGGTCTGATGGATAAGCGTATGCTGCCTGAAATAGAAAAGCTCTATACACAGCATAAACTTAAAAACATGAGCGTTATCCTCAATGCCGTTGATTATAAGCGGTCGGGCTATGGCTACGGCCATTACGGCTATGGCGCTTACGGATACGGCTATGGGGATAAAGCGTAGTGCAGTTGGTCGAGCATTAAAGGAACCTCTTCCTCTTCTATGCCGGCTGCTATCAGATCGGGGACGTCTTGCATAAAATGGTCTTTGAACTTATTGAAATCTTCATTCTCCATTCGGATGGCTTGTAGATAATGCCCTATCGCTCCTTTTCTGTTTTGTAAAGCCCATTCGGTATGGCCGGCGTTTAAATAATCTTGCATAGCAGGGTCGTTGGCCATAATTTTCAGATAATAATTATGCGCCTGGTTGTATTTTTCGGTGAGAAAGGAACACCAGGCAATCGGGCGCCACGCCTTATGGCTTTTGTTATCGAGGTACTCTACTTTGAAATAATATTTTAGCGCCTCACTATATTCTTTTAACTCCAGATGACAATGTCCGATGCTGATTTGTACAGACAGATTGTCAGGGCTTAACGCTTCATACCGGCGATAATACGCCAACGCTTCTTTGGGTTGTTTCAATGTGCGGTAACATCCCGCAATCCGGCGTATCACCCATTTACTTTCCGAATTTAGGAGGGCTGCATGTAAATAGGCATCCAAAGCGCCGCCTGTATCACCCAGCATTTGCTTGCAGTAACCAATTTTCTGAAAGAGGATATCGCTGTCTTTCTTAGTAGTCGCTAATTGATTATAGATTGTGAGGGCGTCTTCAAAATAATTTTTCCTCAGGTAGTATTCCGCTATCGTGGTCAGGCTTTCCTCGTCAGACAGATAAGGGCGTAATATCGGAAGATTATGAAAATCAAGCGGAGACAAAAAGATATCCTCAAAATCCAATCGTTTTTGGTATAATTTGAAAAAGCGGTACAGGTCTTGTACGTATTGCCCTGATACGGTTTCAAGTTTTCCCCGTTTACTGATTAGCTCCTCTTTGTGCTGTAGGATCATTTCCGAAACCTGGCTGTTGAATTGCCCGAACATCATTTTCCGGGCTGCTTCCGGCATTTTCATCAGACTGAAATAAAGAGAATATTTGTCGGAATTACACATGAATGTAGCTGTGGCTAATGTGTCTAATGTCTCTTTCTCGCTTTTATCCTGTTTGTTTCCGTTACCGAACGATGAATATTTCGGTATAAAAGGTAAAAACCAATTGCTTAGCTCCCTGAAAAACGGAAAATTCTTGAGGTGGATAAACGTTGAATGCATAACATCCGCCCCCTCTTGTTGTAACTCCCCGAATTCTTCCATTTTTTTACCCAATGAACTATCGGCAAAAATGTCTTGCCAGTCGGGATTCATTTCATCGCCCAATTGCTCCGGGGTGAAATCGTTCAGATTCATTTTCCGGGTGATTTTAGGGTTTAGCTTAATCATCTCCGGGATAATTTCATCCTGGAGTTTCCGGGTGATTTTTTCCGTATCCCTTGCTAAAATAAAGCGAAGTATGATTGTTAGCATTACCTTTTTAAATCCCGGTTCTTCAGCAATAGCCGCCAGCCTGTTTTCTATCCGGGGATATAAAGATGTTCGTTTTCTATATATATATAATGTAAGAAGCAGTGCAATAAAAGCCCTTATGCGCACTTCCCCTTCGGCAGACAATCCGGTTGCATCAAATAATAACATGAGTTTTTCTTTATCGAAAGATATTTGAAGCGCCAGCAAAAGCGCAGATACAACCTGGCAGCCTGCCGAGAAAGGCAAAAGCGAATCCTCTATTATTTTTTTTATAGCTGCGCCTTCTTCTGTAGTGAGCAGGCCGGATACCCATATTTTATTGAATAATAAGGCTAATGCCGCTTCATATCCCACTTCATTTTCGGTGTCGGTATGCGTAGTAAGCAACTGATGAAATTCATGGTAAGACATTTTAGGCATTACCTGCATATTGCGCCGTTCGCTATAAAAGACAAGGGGAGATTCCAGCACCGACAACTTGTGCTTCAGTTGGTCGGAAAGTTCGTACAGAGAGGCATGAAGCGTATGATAGATTTGTTCCTGCATAGGGTCTTTAATACCATCCATCCGATAGCGTAACATATACTTATAGGTATCCTGCAACTCATTGAGTTGGTACTGGAACGTATATTCCCGGCTTCCGCTGATAAGTGATTGCAACGAATCGAACGCATTTTTCAACTCCTTATTATCCAACGAACCGATGATACGGTTATATGCTTGATTTATTTCCTGTAACGTCATGGTATATGAAAGACAAATAGTATGCCAAAAATAGCGTTTTTGCCCTAAAATTCCTATCTTTAGCAACTGAATTTTATGAAAAAGTGATTGCATGTAAGAACAGAATAACTAATCGAAATTGAAACGTTCGGAAAAGGTGTATGCTTCGTTTGTCCTTCTTCGTTGGGCGGGCGAAACGCATGAATTCTGGTATGTGAACCATGAACGGGGAGGTGCAGGTTGGAAAGGTTGTGGATAGGACTAAATGATACGGCAATAGTAGCTATGGAACCTGATAACGAACCATTCATCCCCGAAGACAGGAAGGATATAGCTCCTATGGTGGAGGTGATGGCTGCAATTCGAGAATTAAAAAAAAACGACCAGGCATTAAAAAACATGATAATGATAAAAACATCTTCTAATACGCATAATTCTCTTCAAATCAGAAAGGGCCAAAGGATAGACTTTCCCGAAATTATGAACGTATGGGAAAGCTCGGTAAAAGCTACACACGATTTTCTGAAACTTGAAGATTTTGAATTTTACAAACGTATTGGTTCGAAAGACTTTTTGCCTGCAATGGATTTATATGTTTTGCAATTGGACGAAAAGATAATCGGCTTTATTGGTGTATCGGACAAACACCTCGAAATGCTTTTTGTTGAGGCCAATTCAATAGGCAAAGGATATGGTAAAGCTCTTTTAAGCTATGCTGTTGAGCATTTGGGAATCACAACACTGGATGTAAACGAACAAAATGAGAAAGCTTTAACGTTTTATGAAAAAGCAGGTTTTAGGATTGTAGGGCGTTCCGAGAAAGATGGAATGGGTAAAAATTATCCAATATTACATATGGGTATAAAGGTGAATATATGATTACAAGAGAAGAAATTCTACAGATGCTTTCGGGATACCGAGGGCTATAATATTGGGAGGACGGTATCGACAGATGATATGGATAAGTTTTGTCAGGCGATATGTGCTTTTTCTAATGATCTTTCGGGTGATGGTAAGAATGGTTATTTGATGATTGGTACCTATGATAACGGAGAATTGAGCGGATTGAAAGTAGATGATACCTTATTGTTGAAGATGTCCTGACAGAACGGCGCAAAGAACTCTATGGCGAAGGATATGCCCTGTTTGATATGCTGCGCAATCAGAAACCCCTGCTCCGCACAGGTAATCATATAGACTATGGAGGAGGTACAACGCTGCCGGCGCGTTCCTGGCGTTTTATCTTCCAACTGCCCAATGTCGAATTGAAAAACAACAAAGCTTTGATAAATGGTATCTGGCCCAACGGCGATCAGAATCCGTATGATGGCGTATATACGCCGTAGTAGCGTATATGCTCTCTGCATAAGATACTGTTATATAGAAACCAAAAGAAGCCTCTCTTCACAGGGAGGCTTCTTTTGCAATAATCATCTTATATGCTTACATAATTAGCACGAGGTTTTGATATAGCGATTATACTAATAGTGTTACTTTGTTAATCTGTTGCAAAGGTATGCCTATCGGTAAATGCCTGCAATACCTATATATATGTATAATTGCAAACTTGCTGATACCTAAAAATAGGGATTCATTACCAAATGTCAACGATTTGTAGAATGTTGCGAAAAGGTATTATAAAAAGATGTAACTTTGACAACAGTAAAAATCGAAGTTGAAATCGTATAACTTATGTATAAGAAAAAAGAATATCGGGAAACCGACAAGATGTTTGACCTGATATCCGGTAATTATTCCATGATGCTGGTGATGAGCCGGTTTGGAATTGAACCGGGTTTCGATGAAAAAACAATCGGGGAAGTTTGCCGGCAAAATAAGGTGGACTGCCCTACCTTTCTAACGGTCGTTAATTTCCTTATTCAGGAAAGAAATACGCCGGTAGAGGATATAAACAAATGTATTTCATTAGAACACCTGATTGTTTACCTTCATAATGCACACAACTATTTTTTGAAGTTTCGTTTACCTCATCTCCGGCGTAAATTAACGGAAGCCATTAAAGACGATTGCCCGGAAGACGTAGCATTTGCCATCACCAAATTCTTTGACGAATATGTCTGCGAAGTAGATAAACATATGATGTATGAAGAAAAAACCGTGTTTCCGTATGTACGCGACCTGTTGAAAGGCAAAAAAAATCCGAAATACAATATTTCTATTTTCCACAAAAGGCACGATCAGATAGAATTAAAGATTACGGAACTAAAATATCTGCTGCTAAAATATTATCCGGGGAAAGGAGGCAATTGGTTCAACAGCGCCTTATTTGATATATTTAGCACGGAAAGAGATTTGGCAACACATAATCAGATAGAGAATAATCTTTTTACACCTGCCATTTTTGAACTGGAAAAACAGATATAACAGCCATTACAAATGAATATAAACCTAAAAATAGCGATTGCAGAAATCTCAGGTATAATCCGTTCGGGCGTAGAGGTGCAATTACGAAAATTGACCGGGTTCCATTTCCAGCTTATAGAAATAGATAATAGCGAACGGTTATATGAAGCTGTACGTTTAAATAAACCTGATATACTCATTATAAACCCTACTATGGTAAGGGGGCATATGCTTAATCAATTAAGGGAAGATACGGGGAATCTTTCTATGAAATGTATTGCTCTTTTATACAGTTTAATAGATAAGAGCCAGCTCCGTTATTACGACGAACAGATTACGATCTACGATACCCTTGACGGGCTGAAACAAAAGCTGGAACAGTTCAGCCTGCAGGAAAAGGAGGATGGCAAAGAGGATGACGAACAACAAATATTAAGCGTACGCGAGAAAGAAATTGTTGTTTGTGTAGTGAAAGGCATGACAAACCGCGAAATTGCCGACCTCCTGTATCTTTCTACCCACACCATAATTACCCATCGCCGGAATATTGCCCGGAAACTTCAAATCCACAGCGCCAGCGGCTTAACGGTTTATGCCATTGTAAATAAGCTGGTCGAATTAAGCGATATTGGGAAATTATAACATTTTCGTAACAAAGATTGTTATATTGTTAAGTAAATGTTACATACTTTTGCACGATGAATTGATATAACATATGGAGACATTCTATCTCTTTTTAGTAATCTTTATTTTTATACTTGCCATATTCGACTTATCTGTTGGCGTGAGTAATGATGCTGTAAACTTTTTAAATTCCGCTATAGGCTCTAAAGCAGCCTCTTTCAGGGTAATCATGGCTATTGCGGCAGTAGGGATATTCATTGGGGCTTCTCTTTCCAACGGTATGATGGATGTGGCCCGGCATGGGATTTTCCAACCGCAATATTTCTATTTTACCGATATTATGTATATCCTGCTGGCCGTTATGCTTACCGACATTGTATTACTTGATATTTTTAACTCTCTTGGAATGCCTACTTCCACTACCGTGTCGTTGGTTTTCGAATTATTGGGTGGAACGGTTGCATTGGCCTTAATCAAAGTAATGAAGTCGCCCGATGGCCTTGCGTTTGCCTCCTTATTAAATACGGATAAAGCATTTACAATGATTCTGGCTATCTTCCTTTCTGTGGCGATAGCCTTTTTATTTGGTACGCTGGTACAATATCTTTCCCGTATCATATTTACATTCGATTATAAGAAAAAGATGAAATACTTTGCTGCTCTCTTTGGCGGTTTGGCGGCAACGGCTATCCTTTATTTCATGCTTATAAAAGGCCTTAAAGAGAGCGCTTTTATGACCGGTACGGTAAAAGAGTATGTTTATGGCCATACAGGTACGATTGTTGGATGGAGCTTTGTTGGTTTCACTATATTGATGCAAATCTTGTATTGGCTGAAAGTAAATATATTCAAGGTAGTTGTATTAATGGGCACCTTCTCTTTAGCATTGGCTTTTGCCGGAAATGATTTGGTCAACTTTATCGGGGTTCCTTTGGTTGGGTATTCATCTTATATGGATTTGTTGGCGCAAAATGGCACGGTAGCTCCCGATGCGTTTTTAATGTCGTCCTTGTTGGGGCCCGCACAAACGCCCTGGTATTTCCTTATAGGGGCGGGTTTGATTATGATGGTTGCTTTATTCACCTCCCAAAAGGCCAAGCAGGTAATTCAAACCTCGTTAGACCTGTCTCGCCAGTCGGAGGGCGAAGAGCATTTCGGCACCTCTCCCGTTGCCCGTGTATTAGTCCGTACGTTTAGCGGCGCTGCTACTTCCGTATTGGGTTGCGTGCCTGTCGGCGTTAAGAAATGGATAAACAGCCGGTTTCGTAAAGACGGCATCACAATGGAGAATCAGGCAAGCTTTGACCTTGTACGTGCGTCCGTTAATGTGGTGTTGTCCGGTTTGTTGATTGCTATGGGTACATCCTTAAAGCTTCCGCTTTCTACAACCTATGTCACGTTTATGGTAGCGATGGGTAGTTCGCTGGCCGACCATGCCTGGGGACGGGAAACGGCGGTATACCGTATCACAGGCGTTATTTCGGTTATCGGCGGCTGGTTTATCACTGCCGGGGCGGCATTTACCATCTGTTTTTTTGTCGCCCTGCTTATTTATGTAGGTGGAGTCGTGGGAATGGGCGCTATGGTTGCTCTGGTTGTTTATATGCTTGTCCACAGCCATCTTATTTACAAAAAGAAAATGAAGAAAGATGCGCTGAAAGAAGAGGTTAATGCAACGGTAGCTCAACTTCGCGACACGACAGACAGCCGTGAAGCATTGGCTTTATTCCGTAAGCACAGCCGTGAAGAATTATATAAAGACCTGTCGTTTATTTCGCAAGCTTTCGAGACGGCGGTCAACGGGTTTATTC
Source organism: Tannerellaceae bacterium (assembly GCA_031270665.1). Taxonomy (GTDB): domain Bacteria; phylum Bacteroidota; class Bacteroidia; order Bacteroidales; family Tannerellaceae; genus DFXE01. Next base: position 7,103 of record JAISXD010000043.1, read on the forward strand.
ATGAAAACCTGAAAGATGAGCGTAAGGTATTAAATGGGATTGAAGATATGAAAACCCACCTCAAACAAGTTAAACGCGTAGGAACATTAGGGGTAACACAGCTCGACCATAGCATTGCTGTTGATAAGGGTCTTTATTATTACCAGGGAAATGATTTTGCCAGCGAAACCTTATTTAGCGTACGCAGGTTGGCAGAGCCAATCAAAGAGCATATCGACAATAACTTTAACCCGCTTAGCGGTATTCAGAAAGAAGATATCGGTAAAATAACCCCGGATATCGTTTCCTACCTGAATCGTTGCGCCGAAATGATTCAAAAGAATGATTATTGGGGATTCGACCTGTTAATAACCGAATCTGCATCTTTGCTCAATCAACTGATAACGTTAAAGAAAAGGGAATTAAAACGCATACAGGGGCAAAACAGCAGTACAAAAACAAGTCTGGTTTACCTCAATATGATACACGAATCGCAAAACGTTGTTTCTTTTACAACAAACTTATTGAAGGTAAGTCGCAAGTTCCAAAAAGAATAAAATTAACCGGAAATGGAATCTCTCAGTATAAGGATTCCTTCCGGCCCCATATTAAACAATAAATCAATGATACTGAGATTAGGTAAAAAACCTGATTTCCGGCTGAAAACCTGATAGTAGGGTACAGGGTGGAACGAATCGTCTTTGCTGGGATGCCGGGGGCGGATTCGTTCGCGAAAGTCGTTTTCTACTTCCGGCTGATAGGTTTGTGTATAATGTATGGTTGGATGTAAATCCAGCAAATGGCAGATAAGTTCGCGCAATTGCTCGTTGAAATCGAAAAGATAATCATATGCTTTCTCATAGAAGGGAGCAAAGTCGTCCTGGTAATACGCAAAGAAAGGACTCATATTATAGGCGGATACAATAGCATTCCAATGCAAATGCCGCCAGTTGCCATGACCGGATATACGGATATCTTTCGTTAAACATTTGAGCGTATCCGGTTTTTCTAAGGGAACAGATAAGGATAATGGCCCATTTGCTCCTGCAATGATACAACGGTTGCGATAGGTTTGTTTCTGGTAATTTTCGGCGGTTTCTATGCAGACGTCGGCAAATTGATAAATCTTGCCGTATTGCTGTACGGGGCCCAAATAGGTGGTGGAAAGATAAATCATAAAGCTTTAAACCAACGGAACCAGACTTTGCCTATGATATGGTCGGCCGGAATAAAGCCTACGTGGCGCGAATCTACGGCGTCTTCCGTATTGTCTGAAAGCACCCAGTAATAATCTTTCCCGAACGTAAATGTTTGCATATCTTTTCTGTCCGGAGCAAGCTGCTTGTCGGGGAATATTATTTCTTGTGCCGATTCGGCAAGTATCGCTTCCCTTCCGGCTATAAGAAGGCCTTGATTCAAGCTGTATGTTTCTCCTTTCCGGGGAACAACAAGCATGTAGCTTTCTACTTTTGCCCTTACGAATAATTTGTTTACTTTTTCACTCATCTCTTCCCTTATTTGGTATTCTTCAAAGGGAGTCAGGATAAATACCGGGGTTTTCCCGGGTTCTTGCGGTTCTCTGATGGCAATATTCTTTTTAATAAGCAACTTTACAAAGGACTCTCTGATTTCCCTGGCTACCGTATAAGAAGCCAGGCTTTGCGGCGGGCGGGGATATAATACGCCATTAATCGTATATCCGGCGCTGCCGACGTGTATCGTATCACCGGGAAGCGCCACGCAACGGCTGACAATAAGGGGCGTATGATCCCTGTCGCGTAGCAAAGGGCTTTTAAAAAGAATGATTTCATTCCTGTTCGGATGCTTGTTGGCGAATAGCTTATTCACTAATACATAATCGCCCTTGTGCAAAGCTTCTTCCATGGCATGGGTGGAAATACGATACGAGCCGATACAGAAATGACGGATAAGTAGAACGAAGCCCACAATAACAATCATAACCGTCCCTATCCCCCGGTTCCTTTTCAGAAGCGTTAAAAGATAGTTCTTTATGTTATTACTGTCGGGCATTAGTTATGTACGATTGTGAATAGGCGGTTCCAGCGGATCTTTCCGTCGAACCAATCCCGGTCTTTATCTAAGGAAAGCCATATAAGGATAGGTTTGCCTACTATATGGTCTTCGGGGACAAATCCCCACGAACGGCTGTCGGCGCTTTTGTGGCGGTTATCCCCCATCATCCAGTAATAATCATACCTGAACGTATAGGTTTTCGCTTCCTCTCCGTTAATGAATACCTTCCCGTCTTTTCTCTCTAATGTATTATTTTCGTAGTTCCGGATGCAGCGGTTGTAAAGGCCTATGTTTTGCTCGGTAAGCTCGATGGTGGCTCCTTTCTTCGGAATCCATAACGGGCCGTAATTATCCCGTGACCAATTGGTCTGGTAGTCTACCGGATACATAGAATCATTTCTGCCGTCCGGCTCAACCAATACTTTTTTTACGGTAGGCAGCCTTTCGGCAATTTCCTTTCCTTTTTGCGTCAGGGGAAAATGGTACACCGGCTTATTATTTTGTCCCGACGCCAGCCCGCGGTCTTCTTTGCTTATATTCATCAGCCGGAACTGCTCTTCCGTAATAATAGAGCCATCCGTCTCCACATAGTAATTGAGCTGCATCTCCTCCGGATTTTTAGCGGCTACGCCATCAATATACACTTGATTATTCACGATTGATATAGTGTCGCCCGGCATTCCGATACAGCGTTTTACATAATTCTCCCGTTTGTCTACCGGACGATATATAACATCCCCGAAAGTAGCCTTATCCAACAGGATAGCCTCTCTGCCATATATTTCCGCCAATGTGTAATAATCCGGATTCTGGACTTTTAGCGCAACAGTGTCGCCGGCAGGAAAGTTAAATACAACGATATCGTTCCGCTTCACCTCTCCCAGTCCGGCTACCCGTTTGTAACCCCATTCGGGCCAGTCGAGATACGACTTCGTATCAATAACAGGAAAGGTATTCTGCACCAGCGGAAAAGAGAGGGGCGTATTAGGTACCCTCGGCCCATAACTTAGTTTGCTTACAAACAAGTAATCGCCCACCAGCAACGATTTCTCCAGCGAAGAGCTGGGTATCTGATAATTCTGAAAAACAAACAGATTAATAAAATAAACGGCTATCAAGGCAAACAATATATCGTCTACCCATTCCAGCGCATGCCGTACGGAAGGATTCTCTGATTTCTTCCATCCCCCCCAGCGAATTACTTTTGTAAGGAATATATCGACCAATACGATGAGCCCCAACAGCAGCCACGCGTTCTGCATCCAAAGAGTAAACAATATGTATATCAGCGCCCATATACCGAACTTGATCCACTGTTTTTTAGGAATTTCTTTTAACTTAATCATATAATAACGTATTATTGGTAGCAATTTTAAAAAGTAAGCATATCGTTCATCCCCAGAAAACCTTGCTTTCCGGCGGTAAATTCGGCGGCAATAACGGCTCCCAGGGCCAGTCCGGCGCGGTTTTTCGCATCATGCTTAATACTGACAAAGTCGGCGTCCGATTCGTAGACAATCTCATGAATCCCCGGAACCTCTCCTTCCCTGAGAGCATAGACAGGCAAATCGGCGGGTTGTTCTTCCTTATTTAACGTCCAGCGTTTTTTACGTTCTACATTTTCAAGGATGCTTTCGGCCAGCGTAATAGCCGTTCCGCTGGGTGCGTCTAATTTGTGGATATGGTGTGTTTCCGTGATACTTACGTTGTATGCGGGAAACTTATTCATAATCTTTGCCAGGTATGTATTCAGTGCAAAGAGAATATTGGCCCCGATACTGAAATTGGAGGCATAGAACAGCGTTTTCCCCTCTTCTTCACACATCCGCTTGATATCGCCCAAACGGTTTAACCAGCCGGTAGTGCCCGATACAACCGGTATATCCGCCGCAAAACACTGCATGAAATTATCGAATGCCGTACCGGGCGTAGTAAACTCAATCGCTACATCCGCACTCCTGAATGCCGGCGAATTGAATTCGTCCCGGTTCGTAAGATCTATAACAGATACAATCGTATGTCCTCTGCCGAGCGCCAACTGCTCGATGGCCTTCCCCATCTTCCCATAACCGATAAGTGCAATATTCATAACTTTCCTTTGCTGTTAATTAATAACGAACCCAAACCCTTGGAGGTTTAGAGAGGCAAATGTAGTTATTTTTTTCCGTACTATCGTATTTCGTGTTATACTTCTAATCGTCCCTACTGTCCCTGTTGTTTCAGGGATAGTAGGGACTTTAGAAACGGTACTCTTAACCCCGGGAGAGGGGAGGGGCGCCCTGATTTATTTTGAGCGGGTTACCGTCCATTGGTATTTCCCAAATCCTGTAGAAACATATTCATACGTAATCGTTACCGTTTCATTGTCTGCCACCGTCAAATTCGGGAACTCAGAGGTAACGGATAAGTTGCTGACGTGGAACTTCAGGTTGTAGGTCCCGGGTTTTATGCTTATTTCGCAACCGGGATGGGCTGACGTGATATTTTCCGAATAAGAGAAAATGTCGGTAAACTTACTGTCCATTAAATTTACCCGTGTGATATACTGTCCGTACGTGTTGTCTTTGGTTTTGATGATAATCTTGCTGCTCCCGTTTAAGGCGTCATACGGATTGACTTTCCCGAAAGTATGGATGCTTCCGTCCTTCTTTACAAAAACGGTATGAAATTCGCCGGCACTCATTGTTTCTACATCCGTAGCAACCTGCGTGAACCTGTTGTAATCGGTTTCGTTTCCCGTTCCCAGTTGCCCATACATATTGTCTCCGGTTGTCCAGAGGGTTCCGTCGGCTTTCAAGACCAGGCTGTGAAATTTACCTGCGGCAATAGCCGTTACATTGGAAAGGGCGCCTCCGGAATTGTCGGTAGCGCGGGTAAAACCTTCGGCAATCTCGACGCTTCCTATACCCAGTTGGCCTTTTTTATTGACTCCGGAAGCGTGAACCGTTCCGTCGTTCGCCAGTATAAGACTATGGGCATCTCCTACGGCAATCGCTTTGGCTCCCGAAAATATATTGATGAAAGCCCGGATGTAACTATACGAAAACTGATTGCCCAGCGCACAGTCGTAATTGCTGCCGCTTCCCCATACCGTCCCGTCGTTCTTCAGGGCAAAACTGACATGGCTGCCGCTAATGATGGAAGCTACGTCGGCCGTCAGGTTAGTAGCTGCAAATGTTGTTTTATCCGTATCATCTCCTGTCCCGAGTTGACCGGCGGAATTCCAGCCGGCGCTCCATACCGAACCATTGTTTTTCAAAATAAGGGTATGGTTGTCACCCGCCGCTATAGCCTTTACATTATCTACCGGCAACACGGTGAAAACGGCGTAGGCGTTTGTGTTGCCGAGACCGAGTTGTCCGGAACCATTCAGGCCGGCACCCAGTACGCTTCCGTCTTTTTTTAGCATGAGAGAAGAATTTCCTCTTGCGGAAACCGCAGAAACCCCGGTTGCCACTTGGGTAAGGGTTTCAATATCGGTGGTATTTCCGCTACCCAGTTGTCCGTATTTGTTCCGTCCACTGGCATATAGGGAACCGTTGGGATATAGCGCAAAATAGTTGTATTGGCCCGATGCAAGCCTTATTGTACCACTGCTTACCGGTGGTTCTTCATTACCCGTCCATTTGGCATAAAGCGTAAGGTCTGCTGTGATGCCGCTTATGTCGTAGGGGAAGTTGATCGGGGTGTTCAAAGCCGCTTCTTTGTACCAACCGCCGAACGTACTGCCTGTTTTCGTGGGAGCGGCAGGCTCGGCAAGCGTTCCGCCTTTGGCTGCCTGCGTGGCGTGGTTGTCATCCGCAGGCCATGTTCCGCCGTTTAATTCCCATGTAACCTGCCAGTAGGCAACATTGGTTTCTTCTTCCCATCTGGCCTGGAGGGTGATATCGCTGTTTACAGGCGTACTGAAATTGTAGGCGGTTACGCTTCCGCTCAACTGCCAGAACATAAACACATAACCTTTTTTGGCCGGATTGTCGGCAGGCGCAACGGCCTTCTCTCCGGCTTTTACCGTTTGTGGTTGGGGAGTGGGAGCGCCTCCGTCGGGATTGAAGGTAACGGTATAGCTCGTGTCCGGCTCGCCGTCGTCTTTTTCGCATGATGCAAAAGTTGCCGTTAAGAGTAAGAGGGCAACGAATAAGTTCAATTGGGTTTTCATGATTTTTCAGGTTTAAATGAATAGACTCTTTTGAATTTTGACGTAAAAGTAGCCGGAATACCCTTACCCGTCAATTACCCAAAAGAGTAGTTTTGCGTCCTGGATGAAAAATTTACCCTTTTGGGGAATAGGAATGTGTGCATAAAATTGATAGTTTTGCAAAACCTAAATATACAATTCTTATGAAACGTACACTTGCCCTTTGCCTTTGCTTATCCGTCTTGCCGGCATTAAATGTTAACGGACAATCCTTACATGCAGATTCTTTAGAAAATGTATTGAATACGCAGAAATTATCGGATGAAGAGCAATTTGATATTTTCAAGAAATTATGTATGATGTACAAGGATTCCAATATTGAAAAATTACATTGTTATGCTAAGAAAACACTGGAATACTCCTTGAAGAGTAACGACAAAAAAGCTATCGGAGCTTCTTACTCTTTAATTGGGGAAGCCTACCATTCAAAAGGCATTTCGGATTCGGCTCTTATCTATTACAGCAAAGCATTAGATGTGACGCTTGAAATAAATGATAAACACAATGAAATATCGGTTTACATAAACATAGGGGGATTGCTGAGTGAACAGGGAGATATGGTTGGCTCGCTTGAATATTATCAAAAGGCCTTATCCGTAGCAGAAAATACAAATGATATACAGCAACAGATACGTATTTTAAGCAATATGGGGACACTTTATAATAGGATGGACCATACGAGCTATGCCCTGCAATATTATGAAAGGATTAAAATACTGGCAGAGAAGGCAGACTTTCCGGATGGGAAATGTATTGCTTATTTTAACCTTGGTAATATTTATCAGAAACAGGGGGAGCTGGATAAAGCCTTGGAATATGAATTAAAAGCGCTGGATATAAGCCGTAGCATTGGTTATAAAACGTTTGAGGTTATGAGTATAGTAATCATTGCGCAAATTTACTATTCAGACAAATTCAAAGAATACGACGAGGCAGAAAAATATGCAATCGAAGCGCTGGAAATGGCAAGCGAATTTGGCGATACTCAAGTGCTCCTTAACGTATATACGCTGCTGTCTGAAGTTTATCGATTGCAGAAACGCTATGAGAACTGCGATATGGCCGCATCAAAAGCGTGGGAGATGGATACAACCGATCTCTCCATAAGGAGAGATGTTGCGGCTAATGTTGCCTTTGCCAATATTTATTTAGGCAATAAGGACAAAGCGGCGCTGTTCCTCGAAAGGTTAAATGACCTGTCTAAAAAAGTAAACGATCAGGGTATACACAGCGCTTTGGCCAATATGGAAGTGAAATACGAAACGGAAAAGAAGGCGATGCGCATCGCCTCGCTCGAAAAGGAACGGCAACTGTATGTATGGCTTGGCGTTGCAGGCGGCTTATTGGTATTCGCCCTGCTGATTGTATTGTGGCTAACCCTGAGGAACGCCCGGAAAGAACGATTGCTGATCGCTACCCGTTCGGTACTCGACGGCGAAATGAAGGAACGGACCCGTTTGGCGCACGACCTGCACGACCGCCTTAGCGGGAACCTTTCGGCCGTGAAAATAGAGCTTGGCCACCAGGCGGAGTCGTTGCAAAATGTCCGCGATAAGTTAGATAAATGTATCAGGGAAGTCCGCGAAACGGCTCACGACATTATGCCGGCGTCTCTTCAATTCGGACTGAAAGTGGCGTTGGAGGATTTTACCGCCCAGTTCCCTGCCGCCCGGTTCCACTTCTTCGGTAAGGAGAACCCCCTGGAAAAGAGAATCGCGTTTGTAGCGTACTGCTGCGCAAGCGAGCTGGTGACAAACGCCATACGCCACTCGGGCGCTTCGAAAATAAATGTGCAAATGGTGCAGGGAGAGAAGCATATAGGGCTTACCGTTCAGGACGACGGTTGCGGGTTTGATGAAAAAGCGGTAACCTTGGGCGTTGGCCTGCAAAGTATCCGCGACCGCGTGGCTTCCTGCCAGGGGAAGATGGAAGTTTTCTCTTCCCCGGGCAAAGGGACAGAAATAATTATCGAGATAAGCGTTTGAAAGCGGGAGGAGCGGGATATGATAAAAGTTCACATAACAGACGACCATCAAATGGTGGCGGAGAGCCTGGCCAGGCTGATTAATGAAACGGCAATCGCCCGGGTAGAAAATATTTATTCCGACCTGGCGTCTTGCCGTGAGGGATTGGAGAAAGGCCTGCCCGATATACTCCTGCTCGACATCGGCCTGCCCGACGGCGACGGGGTGGACTTTTGCGCCGTGATAATGAAGCAATACCCTCAGTTGAAAATTATCATGCTTACCAGCTACAGGGAGTTCAGTATCGCCAAACGCGCCCTGCATAACGGTGCCCTGGGCTATATCCTCAAAAATGCGGAGAGCGAAGAGATGTTTATGGGCCTGGAAACGGTGAGCAAAGGCGAATTGTTCCTGTGTGACGAAATAGATATTTTGCTGGAAGAAAAAGCGGACGGCGAAGTGGTATGGCTTTCCGACCGGGAGAGCCAGATACTCCGGTACGTAGCCGACGGCTATACCACCAAAGAGATAGCAGGCTTCATCTTCCGCGATACCGAAACCGTGAAGTTTTACAGGAAGAACCTGCTGATAAAACTCGTTGCCCGCAACGTAGCCGAACTGATAAAGAAAGCCTACGAGAAGAAGCTGATCTGGTAAGGGCGGCATTGCCTGTGCAGGCAGTTGGTACCCTCGTTTATTCTTCCGCCTCGAATTGTTTGAGCGAGAGGCTGCGCCCGTCCCATTCCACGTATGAGCAATGCGTCATGAAGTCGCCGTCGATAAGTAACCGGCAGGTGTGGCTGAGCATCAGGTCGAGCATGATGTGGCGGTGGCCGAAGATGAAGAAGTTGATGCCGGGATGGCCTTTGAGGTATTCTTTGGCGAAGGAGACGAGGTATTCGCCGTCTTCTCCCTGGTATTCCTGCTCCGTTTCTTTTTTCAACCCGCCTTTCCGGCTGCTCAGCGACCAGCCGAGCGCAAAGCCGAACGTCCAGCGGGGATGGATAGCCCCATAGAGCCGCTGGCACAAACGGTTGCGGAAGAGCCGGCGGAGCAAGCGGAATCCTTTACTGCGGTAATCCACTTCGTCGCCATGCCCCAGGAAGAAGCGTTTGCCCAGCAGGTCTGTCGTTATTACATCGCGGTGGATGATGGCGCCGATTTCCTTTGCGAGGTAGTCGAACATCCAGATGTCATGGTTGCCGGTGAAGAGGTGGATTTCAACCCCACTGTCGGACAGTTCGGCCAGTTTGCCCAAGAGGCGTACAAAGCCTTTGGGGACGACGTACTTATACTCATACCAGTAGTCGAAGACGTCTCCCAGCAGCCATACGGCCGAAGCGTCGTCTTTGATACTGTCGAGCCAGCGCACCATTTTCTTTTCAACGGCGGGCGGGTCTGCGTGGAAGCGGGCGCCCAGGTGGGCGTCGGAGGCGAAGTATATCTTTCTGCGGGAGGTATCCATGCTGTTGGCCTTTAGAGCAGACCCAGTTCCAGCCGGGCTTCTTCAGACATCATGTCTTTGTCCCACACCGGGTCGAATACGAGGTTGATCTCTACGTCGTTTACCCCTTTTACGGATGCTACCTTCATACGTACGTCTTCCAGTATAAAGTCGGCAGCCGGACAGTTGGGGGCCGTGAGCGTCATGTCGATACGTACGTTCTTTTCATCGTCTACGTCTACCTTGTAGATTAAGCCCAGGTCGTATACGTTGACGGGTATTTCCGGGTCGTAAACCGTCCGGAGCATGGCTGCAATGGCCTCTTCGGTTTGAAGGAATTCGTTGTTGCTTGTCATTGATTCATGTACTTTCTGCAAAAGTACATGAATAAGTTGACAGTTCGTAGCCGGTTGTTATCTTTTTCCGTCCGCCGGGCGCGGTTATTCGCGTATGCGCCCTACGTACGAACCGTCGCGCGTGTCGATTTCTATTTTTTCTCCTTCGTTGATAAAGAGGGGGACGCGTACTTCGGCGCCCGTTTCGACCGTTGCCGGCTTTAATGTGTTGGTGGCCGTGTCGCCCTTCATGCCCGGTTCGGTGTAGGTCACTTCCAGCGTCACGTGGGCGGGGAGTTCGCAGGTGAGGACCGTTTCGCTGGCGGCGTGTACCATGGCTTCCACCATGTCGCCTTCTTTGAGAAACTGAACGCCGCTGATGCCCTCGCCCGGGATTGAGATCTGTTCGAATGTTTCGGGATGCATAAAGTTGTACCCCATGTCGTCTTTATAGAGGAACTGGTAGGGGCGGCGTTCGATGCGCACTTCCTCTACCTTTACGCCTGAGTTCCAGGTTTTGTCTATTACGCGGCCGGAGGTGACGCTTTTTAATTTGGTACGTACAAAGGCGGGGCCTTTCCCTGGCTTTACGTGTAGAAATTCCACAATAAAGAAGTATTGCCCATCCATGTTGAGGCACATTCCGTTTCTAAAATCAGCAGTAGTTGCCATATAAAATTAGTCTGTATGATTAATAATTCGTTGAAATAGCTTGCAAAAGTACAATTTCTTTGAAAAAGATGCAACTGCCCTCCGGGGTATAATGTTGCTTTCCTTTATGCCAGGGCTTCCTTCAGTATCTCGCCGACGGTAGGGTGGGGGAATACGAAAGCGGCCAGCTCGTGCGCCTTGAAGCCTTTTTCGACGGCGATGCCGGCTATTACGGCCAGTTCGGACGAGGGGTTGCCCAGCAGGTGGGCGCCGAGGATTGTGCCGTCTTCCGAAAGGATGATTTTGCAGGTCCCGTTGCCCATTTCGTTTTCCGCCACAAAACGGCCGGAGAAAGCCATCGGGATTTTCTTTACCGCGTAGGCTTTCCCTTCAGCCTGCAACTGTTCTTCCGTGGCTCCCACGCCGGCCAGTTCGGGATTGGTGTATACAATTCCGGGGATAGCCCTGTAGCTCATTCCCCGGACGGCTTTTCCGGTGATGTGCCTTACGGCCGTTTCGGCCTCGGCGACGGCCGTATGGGCTAAGAGCGAATAGCCGGTGACGTCACCGCAGGCATAGACGTTGGGGAGAGACGTCTGCATGTATTCGTTTACTTTAATGCCGTGGCCGAGCCTTTCGAGCGACAGCGTTTCCAGTCCGAACCCCCGGGTGACCGGGCGGCGGCCTGTGCTTAGCAGGATTTTCCCGTCTTCGAGGATGCGTGTTTCGCCGTCTTTTTCGATGCGTACTTCCGTTCCGTTTACAGCCCTTACGCTGTGTCCGGTGTAAAACGTTACGCCTTTTCTGGCGTATTCGGCGCGTAACAGGGCGGATAGTTCTTTATCCATTCCGGTAAGGATTTCGTCGAGCATCTCCACCACCTGCACCTTCGCCCCCAGGCTGTTGAAGAACGACGCAAATTCCATCCCTATCACGCCTCCTCCGATGATGACCAGTGAGGAGGGCAGCTCTTTTGCCTGGAGGGCTTCGCGGCTTGTCCAGTATCCGGCCGTATCCAGTCCGGGGATGGGGGGGATTACGGCTTCCGAGCCGGCGCATACGAGCAGGTGCCGGGCTTCATAACGTTCGCCTGCGCAGGCGACGGCAACCGTTCCGTCCGGGGCGCGTCCTTCTATGCAGGCCGTTCCTTCTATGGTGGCTACGCCGTGTTCTTTCATCTTCATGCGTATGCCTGCCACCAGCTTCTTCACTACTTTATTCTTCCGGGCGATGATTTTCGGGAGGTCTATCGATGCATTCTCCGCCCCGACGGCATACCGCGAAGCGTGTTTGACCGTGTCGAATACCTTGGCCGAATAAAGCAGCGTTTTGGTAGGGATACATCCTTCGTTCAGGCAGACGCCTCCCAGCGCGTTTTTTTCAAATAAGACAGTCGAAAGTCCGGCAGCGCCCGCTCTTTCTGCGGCAGTATATCCGGCCGGCCCGCCGCCGATAATGGCTACATCATACGTTATCATTTGTTTCTTGTTTACGTTTATAACAGGATTTTTTATGTTTACAGGAAATTCGTATCGTTTATCAGCCTGATATCCGGGTTGATCTGTTTGAGCCGTTTGATAAAGTCTTTTTCGTTTTGCGGAGACACCATCATCCACAGTCCCGTGGCCGACCAGACGCCGATACGGTTTAACGACAGGGCATAACTGGGCGCCGGTATAATCGTACGCTCCAGCCGTTCAATCATACCCACCTCGATTTCTTTCTGCGGGAAAATGCTGCAATGGGCAATCAGCCTGCCGTCGGCCGTGATGATATAATACGTACTGAGCATCGCATGCACAGCCAGCGCCGTTGCCAGCAGTACGGCCGCCACAGCCGCTATATTGCCCTTAATCGCCACTACGCAACAGATAACAAGCAAGATAAAAAGCAGTACATGATACCACCCGTCCACTTTCGATTTAAACACCTTGTCCATGGTTCTTTTTTTTTGCGAAAGATACTAAAAAAATAATGAAGAGCGGTCAATTCGTTCTTTTTCTGCCAAAAGGTACTGGAATATTCCTTTTTTCCCTTGTGGGATAAAGCCTATCCTTTGTGGGGAAGAGTCTATCCTTTGTGGGGAAGAGCGTATCCTTTGTGGGGAAGAGCTTATCCTTTGTGGGGAAGAGTCTATCCTTCGTGGGGAAGAGTCTATCCTTTGTGGGGAAGAGCTTATCCTTTGTGGGGAAGAGTTCATCCTTTGTGGGGAAAGGTTTATCCTTTGTGGGGGAAGGCGGCTTCCTTAGAACGGCGGTACCGGTTTGGATGGAAGCTTTACCAATCGCATTGAGGTGAATCATATCTTTATACCCCCGTAAGGCGGCCTGCTCTTCATCCGTACAACGGGTAGCTTCCCAAAAGGAGAAGCCTACGGAATGTTCGTGCCGCGGGCGGCAGATGAGAGGACTCCGTTTTCCTGCGTCTCATGCCGGCCCTTACCCGTCAACAGGCCGCCTTATTACCGCACCCGGCCGCCCTGTCTTTGAACAGCAGGGCTAATAGGGCCAGTAATACGCAGGTAGACAGGGTGGAAATGGCAAAGAGCATTTTCCAGTTGCATGTATCGCCCAGCCTGAATACGTCTATCAGGTATCCGTTCAGCAAGGTGCCGATAAGGTAGCCTACGCCCCAGACGGCGAAAGAGAGGAACCCCTGCGCCTGCGCTTTCATGTTGCCGGGCGCCGCCTGGTCGGTATATACCTGCCCCCCTACGAAAAACAGCCCGAAGATAAGCCCGTGCACCAGGATACCTGTTATGTAGTAAGCCTGCTGGTCTGAATCTACTCCCAGATAGAACGTTACGTACCGGACAAGCATCGCGCCCAGCCCGAATATCAACGTCTTTTTGATACCGAATTTGAGCATCACCGTCGTTGTGATGACAAGGAAAAAGATTTCGGCTAACTGCCCCCAGTTCATCGTAACGGTAATATATCTCACATGCATGTCCGCTAAAAACATGGAACCGTATAAATGATACAGGTTGAACGGAATAACGGCAAGGAAAGAGATAAGCATAAAGAGCAGGAAATTGCGTTCCTTCAGCATGGAGATTACGTTCAGTCCCAGGAGGTCTTTTACCGAAAGCCTCCGCTTTTTATCGTCTGCGGCCGGCGTATGGGGGAGGAGTAAATTCAGCGCGGCGGCAACGAAGCCAATAGCGGCGCCACAGTAAAGGGGAAGCGCCGTGCCGTCGAAAACACGGACGTCGAATACATGAATCGCCGCCTGGCTGAATATACCCGAAGCCACCCACCCGACAGAGCCCAGCACGCGTATGCGCGGAAACAGACTGGCCGGCGCATGGCGCATGGCAATAGCGCTGGTGAGGCTCCAGGAGGGCATATAGCACAGCATGGCAAGCGTTACGGTAATCAGCAGCCCCGTAAAATGGGTTTGCTGCGTAGCGAGCAGGAGTAAGGCGCCCGTTGCCAGGTTTAGCATGGCCAGCACTTTCTCGCTTGCCACGTACCTGTCGGCCATTACGCCGATAAACGGGGAGGCCATAGACCCGACGGCCATCGAACTTAAGATGAGAGAAACCTGGTGCATTTCCAGCTTCAGCGTGTTGGCAAGGTAAGCAGCCATAGGCACCCACCATACGGCAAGCAGCAGGTACTGCATAAACATCATAATGCCTAAATGGAACATCACGGTTTGCGGATTTTTCATTGGATAAACATATTATTAGGTTAATTATGGTGTAAAGATAACACACTTTTTGAACAAAAGAAGCGGGCGGGCGGTATTTTATTGTTAGATGTACACCTTCCGGACAGCGGATATGACTGTCCGCTCTCACGGCTTGGCAGCCTCCTTCCGGACGGGCAGCCCTTACGGATTGGGTATAGACGGACAAGTCCCGGTGGCTACGAATTAAGCGCCAACAGCTCTTCGATTTGTGTGCGGTCGTTGCTCAGGCGTGGAATCTTGTGTTGCCCGCCTAATTTGCCTTTTTGCTTCAGCCAGTCGTAAAAGGCCCCTTCGCGTGAGACTACAATCTTCAGGGGCTGGAGGGAGATGCTTTTGTAGCGCTTGGCTTCATAGTCGGAATTTAACTCCTGGAGGCGTTTGTCCAGCAACGATTCGAACTCATCCATAGACGGCGGCGTCTTTTCGAACTCGATAAACCATTGGTGAAGCCCTTTGCCCTTATCGAGCATGAAAAAGGGAGCGGCGGTGTATTCTTTTACTTTGGCGCCTGTTTCGCTGCTGGCCATACTGATTGCCTTGTCGGCATTGTCTACCATTAACTCCTCGCCAAAGGCATTGATATAGTGCTTTGTCCGTCCCGAAATGATAAACTTGTGCGGGCAGACCGAGGTAAAGCGCACCGTATCCCCGATGAGGTACCGCCACAGGCCGCCGCAGGTGGTAATCACCATCGCATAGTTTTTACCTGTTTCCACGCACTCGAGCGGCAGGGTGGTAGGATTCGGACTGTCCAGTTCGTTGAAAGGAATAAATTCATAGAAGATACCATAGTCGGGCATCATCAACATGCCGGGGTCTGACGGATCGTCCTGAATGCCGAAAAAGCCTTCCGAGGCATTGTACGTTTCGATGTAATGCATCTTGGCGGATGGGATCAGGGCCTTGTATTGCTCGCGGTAAGGCTCAAAGCTGATGCCCCCGTGAAAGAACACTTCCAGGTTGGGCCATACGTCGGTAAGGTATTGTTTGCCTGTCTTCTCCAGTATCGATTTGATCAACACCAACATCCAGGAAGGAACGCCCGACAGGCTGTTTACGTCTTCGTTCCAGGTGCTGTTTACGATGGCTTTTATTTTGCTTTCCCATTCGTCCATCAGGATGATCCGTTTCTTTGGGACGCGGAATAAGTTAACGATGGGAGGGATGTTCTGTATCAATACGGCGGAGAGGTCTCCATAGTGTGCGCGTTGGTTGAGCGGCGAGGGGCTGTGGCTGCCACCCAGTATCAACCCTTTGCGGGAGAAGAAGCGGCTTTCGGGATTGCTTCGTAAATAAAGCGCCACACAATCAAAACCGCCTTTATACTGGCTGTGCTTAATTTCGGGGGTGACGGGGATGAATTTGCTTTTATCATTGGTGGTGCCGCTACTCTTAGCGTACCACGTAACGACCGAAGGCCAGAGCACATCCTTTTCGCCGTTAATCATCCGCATAACGTACGGTTTGATATCTTCGTATCCCTGTAAAGGCAGGCGGGCGGCAAAGCTTTCGTAAGTGCGTATGCTTTTGAAATCGTACGCTGTCCCCCACTTCGTATGCCTGGCTTTACGTAAAAGAGCATGCAATTGCTCCCGCTGGATATCACCGGTATTTTGTGCAAACTTCTCAATTTCCCGCTGCCGGGGAACAAATATCTGTGATGTCACTCTTGTTAAAATATCCATGCTCTTTAAATGAATCGGATGCAAATGTAGCCATTATCGCGGTTATTTTTATCTTTGCTACAAATAATTATGTAATTATGAGAATAGGTATCCTTTCTTCAGGGGGAGATTGCCCCGGTATCAACGCTACGATACGCGGCGTAGGCAAGACGGCCATCATGCATTATAACATGGACATTATCGGAATACACAGCGGGTTTTCCGGTATCTTAAACAAGGATGTGGAGCCGCTCAATGAACGCAGCCTCTCCGGCATCCTGAACCTCGGGGGAACCATCTTGGGCACCTCGCGCGAGAAAACCTTCCGCCACCAGATAGCGGCCGACGAAGGACAGTCTTCGGTACTGAAGCGGAGTTACGGCGAATTAGGCTTGGACTGCATTGTCTGTATCGGCGGGAACGGCACGCAGAAGACGGCGCACCTGTTGTCTGAAATAGGGCTGAACGTTATAGGCGTACCCAAAACAATCGACAATGACGTATGGGGGACAGACATCACCTTCGGCTTCGATACGGCTGTCAACATCGCTACGGAGGCGATAGACAGGCTCCATTCTACCGCCAGTTCGCACAAGCGGGTTATGGTGGTAGAAGTAATGGGGCATAAAGCGGGATGGATAGCCTTATACGCCGGTATGGCCGGCGGGGCGGATGTAATCCTGCTGCCTGAACTGGAACATGATATCAATAAAGTGAATGCAGCGATTCTCGGTCGCGCCAAACGCGGGAAACCTTATTCGATTGTAGTGGTGGCCGAAGGAATCGGCGCTCCCACTAAGAAGAGGCGCCCGGCAGACTTCATCGCCAAAGCCATCGAAGAAGCCACGGGCATCGAAACCCGCGAGACGGTTTTAGGCTATACCCAGCGGGGAGGCAATCCTTCTCCTTTCGACCGGAACCTGGCTACCCGTTTAGGCGGGCATGCAACGGAATTAATCGCCAATAAACAGTTCGGGCGTATGGTCTGCATGCAAGGAGACAGCGTAAGCTCCATCCCCTTATCCGAAGTGGCCGGCCGGCTAAAAACAGTCACTCCCGAACACGACCTCATCATCCAGGGCGAACGCATGGGAATCTCCTTCGGACAATAAAAAAGTTGGAATGAAGAGCGTTGTTAAAACCGGAACGAGAGATAGAGGCCGCCTCCTGCCGGGTTTACCACAGGAGCCACCACTAAGCGCCCTGCCGCTTTGGAATTGACCGTATGGGCAATGGCATTGCGTATGGGGAAGTAGATGAGGTAAGACAGCTCGACGGACAGGATACCGAAACCGGCGCCGGCTACAGCGTCGGCTATCCAATGCCGGTTTTTATAGACGCGGGAACCGGCTACAAAAGCGGCAAGGGCATATCCCGAACAGGCCAGCGCCGGATTGCTGTCTTTCAATTCTTTGAAAGCTACATGGGCTCCCAGAAAGGCGTTGGCGGTATGGCCGGAAGGAAATGAATAAGGAGCGCCGTCGGGGCGGGTTTGGTTAATGCCTTTTTTCAAGCCTTGCACCATGCCCGCATTTAAACTTTCCGCCAATGCAAC
>JAISXD010000054.1 GCA_031270665.1 Tannerellaceae bacterium
TTCAACCTTTTCCCAATTCGCGGCTATACTTTTGCAATGAAATTTTTAAAAACAAAGTCGTTATGAAAATTAAATCAATCATTTGTGCGCTTTTTATTTTTTGCAGTATTTCAACTTCATTTGCCAAAAGAACAGGTTCTTGGCATTTCAATAATTTTGATGGAGCATATAAATCCTTACCAATCTTTTCATTATACGAAGCAGTTATTGAAGACAATAAGATTCAATTAAATCTATCTTTCAGTCAAAACCTCGGTAATGTTATCATTAATGTAACAGATGTTTCAGGACGGACAATACATACTCAAGTGGTCAACATCCAGAAAGGGGATACATATACGATTTACAATATGGACGGTTTTGAGGAGGACATGGAGTATTATGTTAATATTATCAATGGCAATCAAAGCATGCTGATTGAATTCCCTGTTGAATTATAATTTTCGAACATTACGTTGCAGCGGTAGCGCTGTGCGTAACATATCAACTCCGTCTACCCGTTTTTTATATTTGACCTGTTAATATGGGTTAAGATATATTTGAAACATCATTCATTTTTAACAAGGATAACTTTTTAGATTTCATAATGAATATATTTAACATTCAAAAAATCAACAAACAATGAAGAAAAAACAGCTATTATTATCAATGCTTTGTGTGGGATTGGCCTATTTTATCAGTTGCACACAAGAAATAGACGTTAAAAACGAACTATCCCCCGAATCTGTGAACAATGACCCTGTAATTGAAATGATTCAGGCATTTGCAGACGAGGTGAGCGAGAATCAGGCAACCACAAGATCAGCCGGCGCCAATCCGTCAAAATTGACTGTCAGGGATGTGAAAACAGAAACGCTTGTTTTCAACATCGCCGGAGAGGCAGGAAAATTGAGAACAAAAGCATCTGAAGATTTGAGCGCGGTATCCGTACAGTTAAAAACAGTTACCTTCAGCCAAAACGGCAAACAGGGTTTTTCTATCGCTTCAGACGACGAAAGGCTGAACATGATTTACGCTTTCACGGAAAGCGGAAGCCTTGCAGACACCGTTTATAATGTAGGGTTAAGCATTGCATTAGACAGGATTAATGAAGCATGCAGGCGTGGATTGATAGATTATTACAAAAATGAAGACATGCCTAAAACCAAAGCGACTATTTCCCATTTGGTTGTAAACAATCTAATCCCTACTGCATGGAATCAGACTGCTCCTTACAATCTGAACGCTCCTGCCATAACATGTACAGAGCTTGGTAAGTTATATGCAGGGCGCGCTGCTGCCGGCTGTACGGCTATCGCTGTTGCGCAGGCTGTTGCTTACCTGTGCCCCCCGACCCTTTCTTCTACTTACAATCTTCCCTTTTTAAGGCAAACTACATTTGTAGATGGGGCAACCACCGGAACAGGAGTTAGTAATGTGGCGTCATTTGTCCGTTACATAGGAGACTGCGTTGGATCTTCTTATGGCTGTTCTACCGGGGCACGGATTAGGAATATCAGAGATGAGTTTGCCACATGGGGAATAAGCTATCATTTCGATGAGGATGAAAATGTAAATCTGGGAAGGACAGCAAAATATTTAAACCATGGCCTTCCAACTATAACCAGAGGCGAAAGAAAAAGCCCACGCTCAGGACATGCCTGGCTTTGGACAGGAATAAGATGCGACCATACGGGAACAAAAGCAGACGGGGATTTTAAAGTGATAGCAAATACCGTACAGCTCTACTGCAACTGGGGATGGGGCCCGAACAGTGCCAATGGATGGTTTGCTAATTATGAACAGCCAGAGGCTAACATGCAACCGTATTTGGACAACAACGACCAGTTGTATGTATTAGGAACGTCTTTCGTAAGGCCGTAATTTTTCACTAAATATATAAATAAGATGAATAAGATAATCAAATCAGTCATTTTGCTTTCAGGCATACTATTATTTCTGATAAGCTGCAAGGAAGATCTTGCCGAAGGTGGTCAGAGCTACCCGTTAGGCCTGGAAACGCATCATTTGCTCTTGAAGAACGATGCGGCGGCGTCTGAAGTTCGTATAAAAAATACAGATTGGCGGATAGCAGGCATTGGAATGGATAGCGTCTTACACCAAAACAGTTCTGCAATGGTAAGTGAAAACGGGAATTACTATCGCACATACCGTGATACAATGGTTATGGAGTGGATAGAACTTTCCAGAATTGACGATGGGCGTAAATTGAAAGTAAAACTCCAGCCCAATACTACCGGGAAAGAAAGAAGTTTTGAAGTCGTCTTTTTTGCCCCTTACCGTCATGACACCGCTCTGAAGATTACGCAACAGCCCTAAGGCCCTCATTTTTCACTAAATATATAAATACGATGAACAAGATAATCAAATCAGCCGTTTTGCTTTCAGGCATACTACTTCTGGCAAGCTGCAAAGACGATGACGCTCAGACAATATCAATGAGCCTGGAAACGCATCATTTGCTACTAAAGAACGATACGACATTCTCCGAAGTTCGCATAGAAGGGACAGACTGGGCGATAAGCGGCGTTTTTATGGATGACAGTCTCCTATGGAACGATACGTATACAACGGGAGTAGATGAATACGGGGTTCAACTTTTCTGTTTGCATGATACGATGGTTGTTAAGTGGGTAGAACTTTCCAAAATTGAAGGCGGGCGTAAATTGAAAGTAAAACCCCAGCCCAATACTACAGGGGCAGAAAGAAGTTTAGAGGTTATCTTTTCTCCTCCCTATTCTTCTGTTAATGACACTTATCTGAAAATTACGCAACAGCCCTAAGGCCATGATTTTTTACTAAATAATTCAAGTTGCTAGTTAAATTAATTAATGAGCGAGAGCTTGTTGTTTGTGCGGAAAGATGAAGATGATTATGTCTATTATCTACCTTGCGACATACCCCTATAGGCGCACCATGAGGTATTTATTTCTTGAAAAAAACCATTATGACGCCTTCGGTAAACCGCTATAATGGTTTGGTAAAAACATTATAATGGTTTTTTGAAGACTATATAATGGTTTACCGAAGGCGTCGTAATGGTTTTTTTCCGTTTTGCTGATGAAAAATGAAACTAACAGAAATAACTACCTCTTCAATCCGGGGTAGAAGGTTAGCAGGTAGAGTACGCCGGCAGACATGATGAGTAAGGCTCCGCTCTGGTTTCCTGTCATGTCCGAGCAGACTCCCATCAGCAGGGGGAAGATTGTCCCGCCAAATAAGCCCATTACCATCAGGGCGGATACTTCGTTCTTCTTGCCGGGCATGCAGAGCAGCGCCCGCGATACGATGACAGGGAAGATGTTCGCGTTTCCGAAACCCGTCAGGCCGATGCAGGCATAAATGAGAAGCCGGCTGTCTGCGAAGAATAATCCTCCGAAGCCGGCTGCCATGCATAGCACGCTGACCAGGAAGAAGAGCTTTGACGGATACCTGGCCAGAACGAACGCCCCCAGCAGGCAGCCGCCCGTACGGAACAGGAAGTAAACGCTGGCGGCATACCCGGCGGAGGCCAATGGCATATGCAGGCGTTCTATCAATAGCTTGGGGGCCGTTACATTGATTCCCACATCTATCCCTACGTGGCATATGATGCCCAGGAAAGAGAGGAGAATCAGTTTGTTGCCCAAAAGGGCAAAGCATTGGGCGAAGGTAGAGCTTCCTTCCTCTCCGCCTTTCTCTTCTGTTTGTGAAAAGCCCAGGCAGACAATCCCCAGGACCGCCACGGACATGAAGACGGGGAAGAGGTATTTCCAGTCTCCCAGCGACGCGGCTGCCCAGGCGGCAATAAGGGGAGCGGTAAAGGAAGCGATGGCCTTTACGAACTGGCCGAACGTCATGGAACTGGCCAGCCGTTCGTTGCTCACAATGCCGGAAAGCAACGGATTGAGGGATACCTGCATCAACGTATTTCCGATACCCAGCAGGGAGAATGAAATAAGCATTGATGCAAACGAATAGCTGATTAGGGGAAGAAGCAGGGAGGCGATGGTTACCGCCAGGCTGATCAGCACGGTTTTACGACGCCCTATCCTGTTCATCAACAGGCCGGTAGGAACTGAGGCAATCAGGAACCAGAAGAAAACCATCGACGGGAACAGATTGGCCAGCGTGTCCGACAGCTCAAAGTCTGCCTTTGCGTAATTGGTGGCGATTCCTACCAGGTCTACAAATCCCATCACAAAGAATGCCACCATGACGGGGAATAGTTTTCGGATCATATTCATCTCTTTCATATTGTTTGTTTATCAGGATAGGGAGGCCAGGCTCCGTTTTTTGTGCAAACATACGCGGCAATGTCTACCGCTTTCTGATGGGCTTCCCGCAAGGAGCCGCCTGTCAATATAGAATAGACAAAGGCTCCCGAGAAAGCATCTCCGGCGCCTACCGTATCGGCAACCGTTACCTCAGGCGTCGGGATAGAAGACTTTTCCCCTTCGCCATAAATCGTACTGCATTTGCTTCCTTCCGTTAATATGAGGTAACGCAAGCGGCAGGTATCCATAAACCAGCGGCAGATGGCGTCTGCATTGCCTTTGCGGCCGAACATCGGAGCTATCACTTCCAGTTCTTCGTCGTTAATCTTGAAGGCGTTGGCTTTCTCAAGGCAGGCCTCTATCAACTCCTTCGAATAATAATGCTGGCGCAGGTTTATATCAAAGAAGCGAAGCGTATTCTCCTGCGCATACGCAAGCAGGGCGCTTATGGTGTCACGGGATACGGGAGAGCGTTGCGCCAGGGTTCCGAAACAAATCGCATCCGCCCGTTTTACCAGGGCGATGGCTTCCTGCGCCGGCGGGATGTAGTCCCACGCTACACTTTCTGTAATGGTGTAGGCGGGTATCCCGTCCGTAAGTTCCACTTTAACGCTTCCGGTAGGATGTCCGATGGTTTCTATACAGTGCCCGATGTGATTCTTGTCCAGCTCCCGGAGAATCTCCCTTCCGAAGGCATCGTTGCCTACGGCGCTGATGGCGTATCCTTCCGCTCCGAGCCGGCTGGCATGGTATACTAAGTTGACCGGCGCGCCTCCGGCTTTTTTCCCGCCGGGAAACATATCCCAGAGCAATTCTCCTATCCCTACTATTACCGGTCTTTTATTCATCGTTGTTTCCAGACAGATTTCAGGGTATAAACTTTCAGGTCTTTTATTTCGATTGCATTTCCCCAGAAATGGTATCCTTCACGGTTGCTCCCCTGTGGCTTGCGTTCGATGCAATAGGAATAGGCGCCGTTATCGATGAATACTTCGACTGAGGTCTTGTCTATGATGACGTCGGCTGTGATTTCCATGCTTGTCATGTCGGCGGGCGAGTAGAATACGCCGTTTACCTGATTGGAATTTAAGTCGTACCTCATCAGTTGCTGGCCGTAAAGGTTGAGGCCCGCATCGGTAGCGTGAGACAGCCTGAGGGTGAATTGCAGCCGCAGGCAGTCGGCATTGCCGTAAGGGGCAAGCAGTTCGTTTGCTTCTTTTGCCGGCAGGGTGGGGCGTTGAAGAATAAGCGCCTGCAAGCGGTCGAACTCTTTCACCGGGCTGCTGAACAGGCGGGGGCCATCCTTTGTGGTGCGCAATTCGAGCGCCGTGGGGATAAGCATCTGCCCGTTGAACGGCATGCCCGGATGCGAAACGCGTCCCCAGGCCATCTGGATACGCCTCCCGTCTGCCGCGGGAATATTGGCAAACGTCTGCGCGGCATAGAGGGCTCCCGTCGTGTAGTAATATTTGCCGGTTTCGGGGGTGAAGGTCTTCCCGTTGAAAGCGCCTGTCATATAGGTTCCCGAGGCGCCGTACATTACCCACTTTTTGTTGTTTGCGTTGCCGTCTACCGGCAGTTCAAAGAGGGCGGGACATTCCCAGAAGCCGGTCACGTGGCTTTCGTATTGCCAGTCTTTCAGGTCCGGGGAGGTGTAGACGGAGTGCCCGTCGCGTTCGTTCAGTATCATCACCCATTCCCCGTTCGGCTCATAGCGGAATACGTACGGGTCGCGGGTGTCTTTGCTGTTCCATTTCTCTTTGGAGTCTATTACCGGGTTGGCTTCATACTTGGTAAAGGTTCTTCCCCTGTCTGTGCTGTAGGCGATGCACTGCACCTGCCTTTCGGGCGTATCTGCCGTATAGATGACAACCATTGCGGGCGTCCCCCCTTTATTGAAGCCGGCCGTATTCTGATAGTCTATGACTGCCGAACCGGAAAACATCGTGCCCTGTCCGTCCGGGAAGAGCGCCGGGGGAAGCTCTTCCCAATGGATAAGGTCACGGCTTACGGCATGCCCCCAGTGCATGTTTCCCCAGTCGCGTTCGTAGGGGTTGTGTTGATAGAAGAGGTGGTATTCGCCTTCGTAGTAAACCAGCCCGTTGGGGTCGTTTATCCAGCCGCGCCTGGTGGTGAAATGCAGTTGCGGGCGGTTTGCCTCGCTGTACAGGGCTTCGTGGCCGGCTATTTCGTCGGCCTGGTAAATTTGTTCCAGTCCCTGTCCGTTGTAGGTAATTGTAAGTTCCCTGCCCTTCAGGGCGGATACGTCGCAGAACATCCAGTAATCGGCCAACCCCGGCGCCAGACGGATGTCAAAACTTCTCTCCGCCTTACCATCTACCTCAAAAACCATTACCGAACGGGGTATTTGATGGGATACGGGGAGGTTGAGATATTTCTTCGTTATTTTGATTGAAATATCTTTTGCATGTACGGCCGTTGCGGCCAACAATGCGTTAATGAATAGAAATAAATGTAGCAGCTTCATGTTGTTCGAATAGTTACCAGCCATAATTTTGTTGATATAGTTTCTTGCTAAAATTAATCTGTTGTTTTGGAATAGGGAAATATTCGTCGCGATTTTTAGTAAATTTGGCTTCCGCCAGGTAGCTGTGACGCGTTTTCTCTACTTCCAGGTAAGCATTTACGTATTCGGCGGCGATGCCCCAGCGTACCAGATCGAAAAAACGGAACCCTTCCATTGCGAACTCCAGCCGGCGCTCCCAACGCAGCGCTTCGCGGGCAAAATCCTGTGTCCAGGCGGGGCAGTTCTCTCCCGGCTTATACACATCCAGCCTGAACTTGCCGGTTGGTTCTCCCTGTACGTCCACCAATAGGGCCGTGCTTTTGCCGGCGCGTTCGCGGATGGCGTTGATCAAGGGTAAGGCTTCGGCCTGGCGGCCTGATTCTATCAGCGCTTCGGCCTGCCACAGCATAACGTCGTCCAGGCGAATCACGTCCCTGTTCTTGGCGCTCGACATAAACGGGTTTACCTTCTCAAAGCAGGGACAATCCGGCAGGACAACTTCTTTCAGCGACATGAACGGCCCGTATACTTCGGGCTGGCGCGTCCATGATTCCTGGAAAATAAATTCGGGATCATACTTATAGGGCAATCCGGGTATCGCTATCGAATGATTGATGCGCGGGTCTACGTTGTGCGATAACAAGTCGTCGGGCGTAACGATGGATTCCTTATTGTAATCGGAGAACATGGGCAGGCCTTTATCGTCGGTCTTAAACGCATTTACCATATTTTGCGAGGGAGAATGGAAGCCGCAGCATCCGTATTCGCCATTCATCGGATAGTTCAGCATCGCTCCCCAGTCCAGGCGCCCGTGCAGGGTGCCGTCGTTCCTTGAAAATTGGATGGCGAAGATGGATTCCGGGCCGTTCTCTGTTTCGCACAGGAAATTGTCGGCAAAGTCTGCCGCCAGCCTGTATTTGCCCGCATGGGTTATCCCGGCGGTCAGTTCGATTACTTCGTTGAGTTTTGCGCCGTTGATATTTACCACTTCGTGTTTTTCGTTTTGTTCGTAGGCTGCATACAGGAGTGTTTTGGCCAGGTAGGCTTTGGCCATCCATTGGTTGATACGTCCTGTGGCGCCGTTGTCTTCCGGCAGGTTTGCTACGGCATAGCGGAACTCTTCAATAATCTTTTCCCACATTTCCTGGCTGGTATATGCTGTGTTCGACACGTTGATATATTCTTCGGGAGCTATGGTTTCGTCGATGAAAGGAATGTGCTTGAATAATATTTTGAGGTCGAACAGGTAGTGGGCGCGCAGGAAACGCATTTCCGCAGCCCGGGTGTTTTTGTCCGGATAGTCTGCTTCCGTTATCTGGTTTATGCGGCTCAGGGCGTTGTTCGCCCGGCTGATTGCCACATACTGGCGATACCATTTGCTGTCGAGGTAGCCTACATCGTCGCGCATGTACACGTACGATTCCAGCAGGTGGAGGTCTCCCATGTCGCCGGTGCCGGCTCCGCCCTTATAGGCGTCGCCGCTCCGGAGGTCGCCATAGGGCCACAGGGCATTCACGCCGGAAACGTAGTTGTCGTTTCCCAGGTACGAATAGGCGGCGATAACCATCTTTTCTATATTTTCGGGCGTATTGAGCTGACTGTCGCTTAAGGCCCCTTTGGGGTTTTCGTCCAGGGAAGAATCACAGGCTGCCGATAGAAGGAACGAAACAGCCAGGTAGCATATGTTTTTGAATGTTTTCATGTCTGTAATTATTAAAAAGATAAGTTAATACCTGCAGTGAACGAATACGGTATCGGGTAAGCCAGGTTCGGCGTTTCGGGGTCTACGCCGGTGAAGGCGTTCTTCCCCCACGTCTTCTTTAGCGTGAGTAGATTCTGTCCCGTTATGTACACCCTTGCGTTGCTTATCAGCGCTTTCGTTATGACTGGCTGCGGGATTGTATAGCCTATTTCTATGTTGGCCAGTTTCAGGTACGAGCCGTTTTCGATGAAGTAGTCGGAAAAGCGGGCTTCGTTGTTCCGGTCGTTCAGCGCCAGGGCCGGGATGTCGGACGATGCGTTCTGTGGCGTCCAGGCGTCTAACGTGCGTGTGCCGTAATTATGCCCGCCGAAGAAACTGATAAAGTCCGAATAGCGTTTCACGCCGTTGTCTATCATGGCTCCTACCACTCCGTTCCAGAACATGCCGAGGTCGAAGCCCTTCCATGTAAGCTCTACGTTTAGTCCGTAAATGAAGTCGGGGTCTTGTACGCCCAGCCAGGTACGGTCTTCGTCGTTGATGGCATCGTCGCCGTTTATGTTCAGGTAGCGGATGCGGCCTACTCCTTTGCCCGGCTGGTTAACATGGGCGTCTACTTCGGCCTGGTTCTGGAAAATGCCGTCCGTTACGTAGCCGAACATGGAGTTCAGGGGGCGGCCCAGGATGGTCTGGTCGTTGCCGTTGCCGGCATACGAGTTGATTACGTCTTCGGGCAGCCGGGTCACTTCGTTCACGTAGCGGGAGATGTTTCCGGTAAGGGACAGGCCTGTCTCTCCTATCCTGTCGTGGTAGTTCAGGATAAACTCGAAACCTTTATTCTCCAGGGTGGCGCCGTTCACCCAGCGGTCTCCGCCTTCTCCCAGCGTAGCTATGTAGGGAGGTTTGATAAGGATGTCTTCCGTTCTCTTACTGAAGTAGTCGAAAGAGCCGGAGAGCTTTTGGTTGTGGAAGCCAAAATCAATGCCGATATTGTTCTGCGTGGTGGTTTCCCATCTCAAATCGGGGTTCGCCTGCTGAGTACGGCGATAACCGGAAAGCAGGTTCCCTCCGCCGTTTCCATAGATATCGTAGGCCGTACCGTTGTCGGGCGACCACGTTGGGTCGCTTCCGTATAAGGCTTCATACAGGCCCAGCGAGGCATAGTCTCCGATTTCCTGGTTTCCCGTCTGCCCCCATCCGTAGCGGAGCTTCATGTCCGAAACGGCCGGCAGCGCGTCTTTGAAAAAGCCCTCTTCGCTGATACGCCATCCCAGGGAGAAGGAAGGAAAGAAGCCATAGCGGTTGTTGGAACCGAAGCGCGAAGAGCCGTCGTAGCGGAAGGTTGTGGAGGCCAGGTAGCGGTTGGCGTAGTTGTAGTTTATCTTCCCGAAGTATGAAAGCAGGGCATAGGAGGTGGCCCAGTTGCCGTTCCGCCGGTTTTCTTCCCCCGAGTTAAGGTACATATAGTCCGGGTCTTCGGAGGCGAAGACGTCTCTGCCGGCTGTCACTTCCGTTTTGTAATAGTTGAGCATCTCCTGGCCGGCAAGCAGGTCGAAACCGTGTTTGCCCAGGTCGAACGTATAGTTTAAGGTATTACTGAGTATCCAGTTGCCTTCGTAGTTGGCGTTGATGTCTACGCGGTTGATATTGTCGGACATGAACCCGGATACGTATCGGAGCTGCATGTTCCGTTTCCAGTAGCCGGCGTAGTCGATGCCGAACTTGGAGCGGAAGTGGAGGTTTTTCAGAATCGTCAAATCCAGGTTGACGTCGCCGAACAGACGCACATAATCGTCGTGGTTCTGTTTGTTGTCTTCTATCAGGCGCGCCGGGTTCTGCCGGTCGCTCATCCCCGACACGGGGCCTCCCCAGCCTCCGTCGATGGTGTGTACGGGGATGATGGGCTGTATTTCGTGCGTCTGGTTGAGGATGCCGCCGTCTATCGCCTGTTTCCTGATTTTGGATAAGGAGAAATTTTCGCCGATGGTCAAACGCTCCCGGAGCGCCGTATAGTCTGAGTTGATGCGGGCCGTAACCCTGTTGAAGCCTGACTTGCGGATGGTGCCCGTGTTGTCGAAGTAGTCGATGGAGAAGAGCGACCTTCCCTTTGGGGCTACGTTGGACAGGGAGATGTTATAGTTTTGAACCAGGCCGGTGCGTCCTATCTCGCCCACCCAGTCCGTGTCGGCGGGGCGCATGGTTCTGGCCTCGTCCAGGTATTCCGGCAGGATTACCCTGTCGAGCGTATAGCCCGACGCCTCGTCGCCATGCCATTCGAACTTATAGACGCCGAAGTCGGGGTTTTGCTTGTCGTTCATGGCGGCCTGCCACTGTACGAACCCTCGCTGTTCGGTATTGAGCAGGTGGAGCGACCGCCTGTAGTCCTGCATGCTGAAAGAGGCCCTGAAGTCTACCTTGGCGCCGAGGGTTTTGCCTTTCCGGGTGGTTACGATAACCACCCCGTTGGCCGCCCGCGACCCGTATATGCTTGCGGAAGAAGCATCTTTCAATACCTGGATCGATTCGATGTCTGCCGTGGCCAGTTCGTTCATGGAGCGTTTGCTCGGAACCCCGTCGATGATGTAAAGGGGGTCGTTATTGCCCAGCGTACCGATGCCGCGGATACGGACGGTTGCCGCCCCGTCGGGAGAGCCGCTGGAAGTAATCATCACGCCCGGTATACGCCCCTGCAGCGATTTCATGGCGTTCCCGGAGTTGATGTTTTCGATTTCGTCAATCTTCACCACTGATACGGCGCCCGTCAGGTCTGCTTTCTTCTGCGAGGTGTAGCCGGTTACCACCACGTCGCTCAGGGTTTGTACGTCTTCCTGTAAGGCGACGCGGAACAGCCTGCCACCTTCGGCCGCGATTTCCCGCGTAAGGAAGCCGAGATAGCTGATACGGATAACCGCCCCGGCGGGGGCGTCTAAAGAAAAGTTGCCGTCTGCATCGGTAACCGTGCCGTTGGTAGTCCCTCTTTGAACGACGGAGGCGCCGATGACGGGGACATTATCAACGCCGGATACTACAACGCCTTTTACGGATACGTGCTGTGCAAACAATGGAAGGCAACTCATTGATAAGGCTGCCCATAAACATAATCTGCAACAAAAGGATGTTTTCATAAATAAATAAATTAAGTGTTAAGCATAGCAATCAGTTGCCAAATGTAGGGGGAGGAAAAAGAATGGGAGATAACAAAACAACCGGAGTGTATAACATTTGTCGTACCCCGTAAATAAACCGGCCCGGCTATAACGGATGTCTGACAGATATGACATTCCTTCTCTTTTTTCCGTGCGGAAACCGCCGGCTTCTGCGCGGCAATCGCCTGTTTCTGCGCGGCAATCGTCTGTTTCTGCGCGGCAATTGTTCGTTTCTGCGCGGCAATCGTCCGTTTCTGCGCGGAAATGGCTCGTTTCTGTGCGGCAGTCGTTCGTTTCCGTGCGGCAATTACCCGTTTCTGCGCAGAAATTACCCGTTTCTGCGCGGAAAACGTTCGTTTCTGCGCGGAGGCAGGCGACGGGCGGCCGTATCGCTTTACTTATCCTGCGTGCGTTTCCTGATACGCCTTGGGAGTCATTTGAAAGAGTTCCTTAAAGCGCTTGGAAAAGTAGGCCGGTGAAGAAAAACCGGTTTGATAGGCTATTTCGCTTACGGAGAGTTGTTCCTGCAATAGGAGGATGGCTGCTTTGCGCAGGCGGTAGTTTCGCAGGAAATCTACGGGAGGCGTGCCGGTAAGCTCCTTTATCTTCCGGTGCAGGTGGCCTCTCGACAAGCCCAGGGAGTCGCTGAGCTTCTCGATATTAAACCCGGCGTCCGGATAAACCTCTTCGATGCAGGCGATGAATTTGCGCAGGAAAAGGTCGTCCATGTTTTCTACCTTCCCCGGGTCGGTTTGCAGCAGATGGCTGCTTTGCAGCCGGGCGAGCAGTTGTTCCCTGAACCGTTTGCGCTCTTCCAGGATACGGATAATCTTAAGCTTGACGTAATTGACGCCGAACGGTTTCTGGATATAATCGTCTGCCCCGCCGGAGAGGGCGAACGTCTTCTGCCGCTCTTCGGCAAGCGCCGTGAGCAGTATGACCGGGATATGATTGAGCGAGACGTCGTGCTTGACGATACGGCACAGCTCAAAACCGTTCATCCCCGGCATCATCACATCGCTCAGCAGCAGCGATACCTCTTCGGCCTGCAGTATTTCCAGCGCCTCTTTCCCGTTCGTTGCCGTAAGGGTGCGAAAGTTGCTCCTCAGTTCGTCTTCCAGGAACGAAAGCACCTCCCTGTCGTCTTCTACGATAAGGATGGCGTAGGGATAGACGGCCGAGAGCGCGGCCTTTTCTTTTGTGTCGTCGAGCTGCGAGGCTTCAAAAGAGAGCTGCGAGGCGGGTAGCTCCCGTACGGTATCCTTCTCGAAGTGTTCTTTCCCCTTATGCAGGCTTACGGTAAAAGCGGCTCCTTTGCCTGCGACGCTCCTCACCGTTATGTTTCCATGGTGCAGGAGGATGTATTCTTTGGCCAGGTGCAGGCCGATACCTGTTCCCCAAGCGCTTTTGCCGGTATAGAAACGGTCGAAGAGGTACGGAATCCGGTCTTCCTCTATTCCCTGCCCGTTGTCTTCCACCTCGATGTATACCTTATCTTCCCTCTCATAGAGGGATACCTGTATTTTCCCGCCGTCGGGCGTAAACTTAAACGCGTTCGACAGCAGGTTGACCAGTATTTTTTCTATCTTGTCGGAGTCTATCCATACCATTTCTTTCTCCATCCCGGCATGAAAGGAAAGCTCTATGTTACGCGAACGGGCCATACTCTCGAAATACGTTTTCACCTCCCCGGCCAGCGAGATGATGTCGGCGGCGTGCACCTTCAGCCGTTCTTTGGCGCTCTCCAGCTTCCTGAAGTCAAGAATCTGGTTGATATCCCTCAGAAGCCTGTCTGCATTTTTGCGTATGAGCAGCAGGTCCGGTAAATACGGTGAATCTTTCATCAGCATCGCCAGTTTATTCAAGGGGGCGATGATGAGCGTAAGCGGCGTCCGGAGTTCGTGGGATACGTTGGTGAAGAACTGTAGCTTCTGGGCGGTTACTTCCTTTATCTGCGTATTGAGGGCCAGCAGTTTCTCCTGCTGCTCTTTCTCCTTGCGGTTCATTTCGGACAGTTCGCCGTTGCGCTTATAAACTTTCCGGTTGATATGGAACGTATAGAAAATCAGGATAATGAGAGCCACCAACAACACGGAGATTAGAAAAAGCGAATTTTGCAGGAACCGGAACCGATTCAGCAGCAGCTCGATATTGCTCCGTTGCTGTTCGATATGGTCCTGGTAGCGCTGTATGGTTTTGCTTTGCAACAGTAATGTCCGGGCGCTTGCCTGGTCTACCTGCGCGCTTTCCAGCCGGATATACTTCTTTACCGCCTCCCCTTCCAGCAACTGCATAGCGGTACGGATTACCTGCTCTCCCCCCGTGGGATACATAAACGAGGCATTGATCCGCCCGTCGGCTACCGCTTCCAGTCCGGCGTTGGGAACGGCGTCTACGCCGATGACAGGCAGCGTATGCGAACTGCCGGGTTCGGATTCGTCAAAATATTCGCGCGCCGCAATCGCCATCATGTCGTTGTGCGCATAGACAAAATCAATCTTCCGGGGCAGCTCCGTTCGCCTGATACGGACAGAGGTTGAGTCGTATCGCCAGTCGCCGTAAACGTGTATGAACGAAATGTCGCGCCTGTCTTTTACCGCTTCGGCAAATCCCAGGTGCCGCTCCTGTGCCGGAGAAGAACTGCTCATCCCCCATATTTCCAGTACAACGGCATTCTCCGGAAGAAGAGGACGCGCATACGTCCCGGCGGTAAGGCCTATCTCGTAATTATCCGCCCCGATAAACGTGGTATAAAGGTCCGAATTTATTTTCCGGTCGGTAATAATGGTAGGTATACCGGCCTGGAAAGCCTCTACGGCAATGGGCGTAAGCGGTTCGGACTGGTTGGGGGAAATGATCAGCACATCCACCCTCATATCAATAAGTTCACGTATCTGGCTAATCTGCTGTTCGTTGTTGCTGTCCGCATTGCGGATAACCATCTCGATATTATCGTAATTGGAAGCCTCCAGCAGCGTCTCCCGTATCATGGACATCCGCCAGGCGTCGTCCAGCATGCATTGCGACAGCCCAATCACAAATTTCTTCTCTTCCGTCATCTGGTGGCATGAGGCAAAAAAAGCCGCCGTTAGACCGGCCAGCAAAAGGCTAACAAAGGTTTTCATAAGCATCTATCTCAAAGCGCAAAGATACGTGATAAAAACAGATTATCACACAAACGGATAAAAATGTGAAAGAAAGCGCTGACGGCAGCAACCCGGCTGAAAAGCCGTGGTCTGTAATTTTATGGGGGCGCTTCTTTTATTCGTTACGATTTTTTTTGTTTCTTTGCATCCTGAATATCAAGGGGTGCTTGTTTTCCTTTGTTTACGGAGGATGTACAGGCTGAGATTATACCCATATTACCTGATGCGGATAATACCGACGAAGGGAAGAGGAGCAGACAGCGGCCGCGTTTGCCCGGTATATTTCTTCTACAAAACACTCCTGTCCTATTCAACAAATGTTTAATCAGTAAATTGACTAAGGATGAAAAGTGTACATTTATTTATGGCGGCTTTGCTTTTGCCGGCTGCTGCGTACGGCAATCGGTGGGCGGCAGACTCTGTGAAAACGGCGCAGCATGTGTCGCTGGACGAAGTGGTGGTTATTGCCACAAAGGCGGCGAAGGGCACGCCCGTTGCTTACAGCGACCTCTCGAAAGACGAATTGGCCAGGCGGAACGACGGGCAGGGGATACCCTGTCTTATTTCGCAAACGCCCTCTGTTATCATGACTTCCGACGCCGGGACGGGGATTGGCTATTCCGGTTTCCGGATTCGCGGGACGGATGCGAACCGTATTAATATAACGGTGAATGGCGTCCCGGTAAACGACGCCGAATCGCATGGCGTCTTTTGGGTGAATATGCCCGACTTCGCTTCGTCTGTCGAGAATATCCAGATTCAGCGCGGGGTGGGAACTTCTACAAACGGGGCGGCCGCTTTTGGCGCCACGGTGGCCATGCAGACGGCAAACGCATCGATGAAGCCCTCGGCCGAATACGCCATGTCGGCAGGTTCTTTCGGCACGGTAAAGCATATGGCCAAGGGCGGAACGGGCTTGCTTGCGGATCATTTTGTGTTCGACGCCCGTTATTCGGATATCCGCAGCGATGGCTTTATAGACAGGGCTTCGGCCAGGATGAGTTCGTATTTTATGTCGGCTGCCTGGTATGGCGATCATGCGTTAGTTAAGTTCCAGACTTTCGGCAGCTCCGAAAAGACATACCAGGCATGGACGGGCGTTCCTTCGGCCATGCTGAAACCCTCCGCCCCCGGGGCGAAGCCCAACCGTACCTTCAACCCCTGCGGAGCGTATGAAGAAAATGGCGAAACCCGCTTCTACAACAACCAGACAGACAACTACTGGCAGGAGCATTACCACCTGATGGCCAGCCGCCGGCTTGGAAGCTTCTGGACGATGAACCTCACGCTCCATTATACGCCCGGCAGCGGTTATTATGAAGATTATAAAGCCGGCGCCACGCTCGACGACTATAAACTTCCCGGTTATACCGACCCGGAAGGAAAGGCGGTGAACAAGACGGATTTGGTGCGCCGCAAATGGCTCGACAACGATTTCTACGGCGGCATTTACAGCGCCAATTACAGAAGCCTGAAGCTACAGCTAACGGCCGGCGCGGCCGTCAATAAGTATGCGGGCCGCCATTTCGGGCAGGTGGTATGGGCAAAGTCTGCCAACGCACTGCCCCTTCCCGGCCATGAATATTACCGCAACAAAGGCGAAAAGCTGGATTACAGCGCTTACCTAAAAGCTATCTGGCTCTTTCATCCCGACCTGAACGGATACGCAGACCTTCAATACCGGGGAATCGATTACAAAATAGACGGCAGCATAGACAACAGACAGGCCGGATACAACGTACATGTGGACAGGAAGTGGGATTTCTTTAATCCGAAAGCCGGCCTGAATTACCGGAAAAAGGATCATAACGCCTTCGTGTCTGTCTCCGTTGCCAACCGTGAGCCGAATCGCGACAACTTTACGCAGTCCGGAGCCAACGAACATCCTGTCCACGAAACACTGTACGACTATGAAGCCGGATACGCCTACCGGCATAAAAGCGTGCATGCCGGAGCCAACCTTTATTACATGGACTACCGCAACCAGTTGATCCTTTCGGGTAAGCTAAGCGAAATAGGCGAACCGCTTACCTCCAATATAAAAGACAGCTACCGTATGGGCCTCGAACTGACCGGCGGGATATCCCTCGCACGGGGGCTGACGTGGAACGGCAACGTATCCTTCAGCCGGAACAGGATAAAGGATTTCACCGAGTTTATAGACGATTGGGATAACGGCGGGCAAATCAGCCGCTATATAGGAACTGTGGATATCGCCTATTCGCCCGATATCGTGGCCAATAGCGCCATGGACTTGTGTTACGGGGATTTTTCGGCAACGTTTCATTCACAGTACGTAGGCCGTCAATATGTGGATAATACGTCGGCAAAAGACAGGTCGGTAGACCCTTATTTTGTGAGCGGCTTACGTATGGGGTATGTATTCAGACCGGCATTTATGAAAGAAATCGCGCTGGATATCACCCTGAACAACCTCTTCAATGAAGCCTACGAAACAAACGGCTGGGCGTATTCGTATATGGAAGGCGGCGTGCGCAGGAAAGATGACGGCTACTTTACGCAGGCAGGGATTAATGCAATGGCAAGGATGACCTTGCGGTTTTGAAACGCCCGTGTTTATGCTGGAATATTTTGGAGTAGCAACCGGTTTACTTTATATGGCGCTGGAAATAAAGCAGCATCCGGCCATGTGGGTGGTGGGATTCGTCACCTCCCTGGTCTATGTGTTTGTTTTCTTTTCAGCCAAACTGTATGCCGGTATGGCCTTGCAGGCCTATTACGTGCTGATCAGTATCTATGGCTTCCGGCTGTGGACAGTCACGAGTCCTTCACAGGAAGCCTCCCCCCCGGCGGCCGGAGGGATTGTGTACCGCCATGCAGACACCCGGGTATTGGTAAAGATCGCAGTGGCGGTAGCGGCCATCCACCTCAGCCTGTACGGCCTGCTGGCTGCGTTTACGGATTCTCCGGCCGCCGGGGGGGATGCGTTTGTTACTGCCGCAGGGATTGTGGCCACCTGGATGCTTGCCCGCCGGATAATAGAGCATTGGTATGTATGGATACTTGCCAACGCGGTATCTGTTTATATTTATTACTTGCGCCACTTGTATCCCACCCTCTTTCTTTATCTTTGCTACACCCTGCTGGCTGTTGCCGGTTTATACACATGGATAAAAAAAGGAACTGAACACAGATGATAAAACCGTATAACTGTATCATTGTAGCCAACGGAAGTTTCCCCACCTTTCCTCTGCCTTTACAGATGCTGGGGAAAGCTTCCGTTGTCATAGCCTGTGACGGGGCGGTAGAAGCGCTCCACAGGCAGGGATTCGTCCCGGATGCCGTTGTTGGCGATATGGACAGCCTGACGCCGCAAATGCGCCAATTATATGCCGACCGTATATATGCCAGTGAAGACCAGGAAACAAACGACTTGACAAAAGCCGTTCATCATGCGCGTGCATCCGGCGAAAAGGAAGCGCTGATTGTAGGAGCCACCGGTATGCGTGAAGACCATACGTTGGGCAATATCTCCCTTCTGGCCACCTACGCCCCCCTGTTCGACCGGGTAGAAATGCTGACAGACTACGGCCTCTTCACTCCCCTGGGGCAAACAACGACGTTAAAAAGCGTCCCCGGCCAGCAGGTGTCCTTATTTGCCTTGTATCCCGAAGGCAGAATAACAACCGAAAACCTCCGGTGGCCCATCACGAACCGCCTCCTGACCTCCTGGTGGCAGGGAACCCTGAACGAAGCCCTGGCCGAGTCCTTCACCGTCCGGCTGGAAGAAGGCGGATGCGTAATCGTTTTCAGGGAACTGGATTATCGCCGGGTTCCGTTATAGAGGCTCATGTTCCCTTTTTAATAGCCCGTATTTTGTTTCCAGGTAGGGTTTTTCGTGATCTGGTCATAGGGAATGGGGAACAGATCGCGCACGTTGTCGGACTGTGCGCTCTTGAATGTCCAACTTCCTTTTGAGAATTTATCCCAACGGATCAAATCCTGGCGACGCCAGCCTTCCCATGCAAATTCGCGGCCGCGCTCGATGATTAATTCCTCCAATGTGAGCGTTTGCGGCGTATAGGCCGGCTGTGTGGCCCGCTCACGAATCAGTTTGAATTGAGGGTCTGAACATAATTCCGATAAGGAAGCACTCCCTCCGCGCAAAATAGCTTCCGCTTTCATATAATAAATGTCAGCCATTCTGTAAAGGACGAGATCGTTGTTCATATTGCCGGTCATACCCGCTTCGTACTCATATTTCTGAATGCGTGCGCCGTTCCATTTCCTCGCTGCTTCCAGTGATTCCACTTCTTCGGTGAGTTCCAGTTGGCTGCCGGGAAGATCGGGATTCATGATAGCTTCGCCCTGCGGGGTAAAGCAAAGGCCATAGACGAAAGACGCTTTCTTCCGGTAATCGCCGTCGCTGAAAGAAGCCAGGAACGAAGGCGTCGCACAACCGCCGTTCCAACATCCTACGTTAATACCGAATAGCTGGCGGAATTGGCTGTGACCGGAGAATTTGTGGAAATGGAATTCATAATCGCCATTGCTGTTAATCCCGTTTTGCATGGGGATAATGAAAATGTTTTCTTTACAGGATTCGTTCTTTACCTTAAACGGCGCTTTAAAGTCGGGCTCAACCTGATAATCGTCATGGTTGATCAAGTGGTTGCAATACGCTATCACCTGGTCCATGTCTGCGCCCTCATAAGACGAAGCCCCCTTAAAAACTTTCGCATTGAGGTAAAGTTTGGCCAGCATTGCATAGGCCATAGGCTTTGTACAACGCCCGTAATTGTCGGCCGACGGCTTTTCATCCAGATAGTCCACGTTTTCTAAAATATCATTCAACACCTTTGCATACACTTCTGCCCGTGGCGATTGTGGATAGGAGGTAATCTCTCCCGCATAGTCGTTTACATAAGGGATATTCCCAAACAAGTCGAGTAGCAGGGTATAATAAAAGGAACGTAATACGGCTGTTTCGGCTTTGTAACGATTATAGATGCTTTCGTCCATTGCGCTTTTATAGGTATCCAGGTCGAATAAGATCCGGTTACATGTTGTAATACCGGAATAAAGAGAGACCCATAGAGCGTTTAACTGTCCGAGGCGCACTTGCCACTGGTGTTTGTGCAGGTCTTGCCATACGCCGCCGTCATACCAGTCGTTGCCCGGTGCCCGGGTAGGGACGACACATTCATCGGAGGATACGGTCTGAAACCCCCATACTCCCCAGTGGTTCTGATAGGCTTGCAATTCCGCATAGGCCGCTCCGACGGCCTGGGGAATAAGATTCGGATCGGCATAGAAATCCTTCGATGTCATTTTGCCTGTCGTATCTTCTTCCATATCGGTACATCCGGAGAAGGCACAGTTGACGCAAAGCAGGATGAACAGGAGATATATGATATTATTCTTTTTCATAACAAAACAGTTTTATACATTATAATAGTCAGAAAGAAACATTGAGCCCTACGAGGAACGAACGGATCGTCGGATAGAAACGTGTCCGTTCGATACCCATATCATCTACGCCTACCATATCCACTTCGGGGTCTACTCCCTTATAACCGGTCAGCGTAAATAGGTTCTGGGCAGAGAAATAGAGTCGAAGATTACTTACAGATTCATTCTTTACCGGAATGTTATAGCCAAGTGTGACATTGTCCATTTTCAGGAAAGAGCCGTCTTCCAGGTAATAGTCGGAAGGCTGTGCCGCGTCTTTCAGGGGAAGGCCGATAACGGATTGCAGCATATTCCTCTCCTGTCCTGCCACGTTTGGATTTTCCAGGGCCATACGGCCTACATTATATACGTCGTTCCCCATAATGGCGCGTAAGGCAAAGGAAAGGTCAAAATCCTTATAGCTGAATTCGTTACTCCAGCCGGCAATAAAATCAGGCTGTGCATTCCCTACAAATTCGCGGTCATTGTCGAAAGTGAATGTACCGTCTTTGTCTACATCTTTGAATTTCCATGTGCCGTCACTGTTGAAGCCTTCGAATACAGGCAAATAGAAATCGCCCACCTTACCACCCGGAGTCAGCCGGATTAGGGGCGTGTTATTCATTCCACCCAAATCCCCGTCACTCAGATAACCTTTTTCAATCCATTCGGTCTGGAACTGTTCGTTGCTGAACCTGTCAATCCTGTTTTCATTGAAAGCGAGATTGACGGCGCTGTTCCATGAAAACGCACGGGTTTTAACGGGCGTTACGGATACGGAGAACTCCAATCCCTTACTGGTCGCGTCTCCTACGTTGGCAAGCATTTCAGGATATTGATAAGGAGGCGTAGGCACTTTGTAGGAATACAATAAATCCGATACCTTCCGTGCATAGGCATCTATGGTCACGCTTAGCCTATTGGTAAAGGCAACCCCGTCTATACCGATATTCCA
Source organism: Tannerellaceae bacterium (assembly GCA_031270665.1). Taxonomy (GTDB): domain Bacteria; phylum Bacteroidota; class Bacteroidia; order Bacteroidales; family Tannerellaceae; genus DFXE01. The sequence continues at coordinate 21,142 of JAISXD010000054.1, forward strand.
TTCGCCTTTCTTTTCCCATTTGATGTTTTCGTTCAGGTTTTGGGTCGGGCCGTAAGCGCTGATCCATTTACCGGACGCGTGATCATAAAAACGCCCGACTACTCCCATCATAGGCAATGACTTATAACTGTCTGAGGGCATATTGCCCGTGACGCCGTATCCGACACGCAGCTTTAATTCGTCAACAAAGCGGATATGGAAGAAGCCTTCATTGCTAATGCGCCAACCGGCGCTGACCGCCGGGAAAGTTCCCCATTTATGATTCGCTCCCAAACGTGAGGACGCTTCATGGCGAACGGAAGCGGAAAACAGGTAACGCTCATCATAATTGTAATTGACACGGGCGAATAATGACGCCAGGTTGTCTTGCGAGATGAAGCTTTCCATCATGTCTTGCGTGGGATTGTTCAACAGGTTCGAACCTGCTCCCAGGTTATAATAGGAGAATACGTCCGAATCAAAATTGCTGTTGCCGGCCTGAAACCATTCACGGAAATTATGTTCGTGGGAATAACCGGCCAGCGCTACCAGATTGTGTCTGTCGAAGGATTTGATGTAATCAATCGTTGCTTCTATCGTTTCGTCAGACCGGTTGTCGTACCGGCGTGTAGCCGATCCGTAGGATGAGGTGTTGTAAATCTCGCGCGACGAATACTGCCCCTCAGCTTCGTCGGCGTGGCTTAAGGAGCCGAACATCTGTATGCGCAGCTCATCCAGTATATTCCATGTCAGACGGGTTGAGCCCTGGAAGATTCCGCCCTTTGTATGCCGGTCGCTTTGTTCCAGTAAGGCAACAGGGTTTGAATATCCCTGGATGTCGAGTACGTAGTACCCTCCCGAGGCCGTATTGGACGGATCGTAAACGGGCGCCGTAGGGTTGTAATGTGCGGCATGCCGGAAGGCGGAGTTGTCATTATTGGAAGACTCGCGCCTGAAGCGGCGATACGTTGCGTCGTAGGCAATTTGCACCTTCCCGTGGAATAGCGACTGGTTGGCCGCGAAACGGCCGATGATTTCGTCATAGCCCGTTTTGATAGCCAACCCCGGGTTGTCTTTGTAGGAAAGGGAGGCGCGGTAATTAAAATCGCTTGTTCCGCCGGTAATGGCCAGGTTGTGGGAATGAATGACCGGCGTACGGGTGATTTCGTCCATCCAGTTTGTATCATATCCCCTGTCGTTACCCCCGTTGGAGAGGAATGCCTCCCGGCCCATTACCTCTAACCGGTTTGCGATGGCGGACATGGAAACATACCCGTTGTATGACGTTGACATTTTGCCCGGATTCCCGCGCTTGGTGGTTACGAGGATAACCCCGTTCGTGCCGCGCGTGCCGTAAATTGCGGCGGCGGATCCGTCTTTGAGAATATCTATACTTTCGATATCGTCCTGCGCAATGACGGAAAGATCGCCCTGCGGTATCCCGTCGATAATAATTAAGGGAGACGTGTTGCCTTGCAGGGAAGAGGTTCCGCGCAGCTGGAATACATAATCGGCGTTGGGGTCGCCGCTGTTGGGTTTGGATACGTTCAAACCGGCCACCTTACCCTGTATCATCCCCATAGGGTTGGTCTGTACGCCTTTCAGGAGGTCTGTCTCTTTCAGTCCGGCCACAGACCCGGTCAATTCTTTTTTCTTTTGCGATCCGTACCCGATGGCCACGACTTCGCCCAGTATGAATGAATCGTCTTCGAGTAAAACCGTTAACGGGGAAGTTCCAACAGCAATCACTTCTTTGCTCAGATAGCCAATATAAGAAACGACGAGCGTGGCACCCGGGGGGACCCCCCGGATTTCGAAATACCCGTCAAGATTGGTCGCCGCGCCGACTGCGGTGCCTTTGATTACGACGTTTGCGCCGATGATGGCTTCTTTTGTCGTCCCATCCAGGACAACCCCTTTGATGGCGACTTCCTGCGCATTTGCGTTGTGTGTGATCGAAAGGCAAAGCGCCAGGCAGAGCAGCCGGGGGAGAAGTTGCTTCTTCGAGCAATACGTTTCTCCTTTTTTCAGTAAACAGATAAACACTTCTTTCATGTTCGTAACAGATAAAATCAGACTTAAAGTAAATCGTAAAAACGTGCATCATAGCGTCGGAAACTTCCAGGGCGCCCTGTAGACCGGCCTGATGAAAGCGTCGGCGGCGCTGTTATTGACAAACCTACGGGTGGCGGGGTCGTATACGGTTATCGTACCGGTCCGGTAAGAGATATTGGCCATGTGCGCCAGTATGGTTGCGAAGGCTCCCTTCTCTATCGGGCTGTTTGTGGCGATCGAGCCGTTCCGGATACATTCTCCCCAGTTGGTTGCGTGGTCAATGAGGCCGCGATACTCAAACGGGCCTGTCATCTGATAGGGCTCGGCTTCCGGCGCGCCGCCATCGCGTGTTTTCTCCGGTATCAGCTCATAGCCGTCGCGGTTGCACACCAGGGTGCCTTTGCTGCCTATCCAGGCAACACCCTGACTCCGGTTGTAGAGATGCGCTACCTGCTGTGTCCACTCGATATGGAAATTCTCGTACCGGAAGATGGTTGTTTGCACGCTTGGCGTTTCCCAGAACGTATCCGGATGTTTGCAGGCTGTGGAGAATACCGCTTTGGGGTACGTACGGTGGTTGAGTCCCAGCGCTTCGAGTCCGTCGAAGGCCGAATCGATCCAATGCACTCCCCAGTCTGTCTGCTGGCCGCCGCCATAGTCCCAGAAGCCGCGCCATCCGCGCAGGCGTAAGTGATTGTAAGGCCGTTGCACAGCCGGGCCCAGCCACATGTCGTAATCCAGCGTAGGGGGTGCGGGCGTATCTTCTACGCCGGCGCGCGGATTGGAACTCTGGCATAGCCATATATGTACTTTATATACGTCTCCCAACACGCCCGTGCGCAGAATCTCGTTCGCGGCCGTGAAATACCGCTGGCTGGTTTGCCACAGGCCTGTTGTGACGACGTTCTGGTATTTCTTCTGCAGGTCTATCATCAGGTTACATTCGGCGACAGAATTGGCAACGGGCTTTTCCACGTAAATGGCTTTACCCGCCTTCTGGGCTTCGGCAAAGATATAGGTGTGCCAATGGTCGGGCGTTCCGATGATAACGGCGTCGATGTCTTTGTTTGACAGCACCTCGCGGAAATCTTTATAGAGCTTCATCTGCCCGGTCTGATGGGGGAAGCGTTTCTTGAAATCGGCGGCCTGGCTTTCGAGCCGTTCCCGGTTGACGTCGCACATGCCAAGGCAGTGCGCCCATTCATTCGTTAAAATGCCCGACAGGTCGGCGCAGCCCATTCCCACGCCGATAACGGCCACGTTAACCCGGTCGCCCGGCGCGCTCCTGGCGGGGGTTGCCATCGTTGAAGATGGGAATAGGGATGAAATGCCCGCTCCGGCGGCCAGCATACCTGAACTTTTCAGAAAATTTCTTCGTGTAGTCATACTTTTTATAAGATTAATTGGATGTAGTTTGAATCAGGTGACCGGTCAGAGGTTGCGCAGCCAGATGTTGCGGAAGGCCACTTCCGTGCCGTGGTCTTGAAGCGCGAGAGGCATTCTGCCGTGCGCCGTATAGGCGGGCATACCGGTGTAGGGAGTCGTCCCTTGCAGCGTGTAGTTGTTTTGAACCAGGATACCGTTCAGTACGACCGTTACCGTAGCGGGCGATTCCAAAACACCGCCGCTTCCGAAACGGGGGGCTTTCCAGTAAATGTCATACACCTGCCATTCGCCGTTAGCGGTGTAGGCGTTCACTTCGGGCGCTTTTTGCTTGTAGACGCTTCCCACCATGCCATTGACGTATGTGGGGTTGTCGTCACCGTCCAACACCTGCACTTCATAGCGTCCCTGTATCATGATTCCGCTGTTGCCGCGGTTCTGCCCGTCGTGTTGTCCGGGTGGGGGAGATTTGAACTCGATATGGAGCTGACAGTCTCCAAAGAACTCTTTCGTCTTGATTGAACCTTTGCCCGGAGCGACAAGCAGTTCGCCGTTGCGAACACTCCAGGCGGCAGGGCCGGGAGCGTTGCGATCGGCCGATTCCCACCGGGACAAATCCGTGCCGTCGAATAAAACGATTGCGTCTGCCGGGGGCGCTCCCGGTACTTTAGCCGGGGCTACTTTGGGGGGAACGGGGTAGTGCCATTCCGTGCTTTGAGGGTCCCATTGCTGCGGACGGGGTGATGCCCCCTGTCCCTGCGCCTGCGCCCATAGCATCGTTGGGGCGCATAACAAACCGATTAATAAAACTTGCTTTTTTCTCATAAAGATATAGGTTTAAACAATTGATGGGGCAAATGTATGGCGCGTCGTCGTCTTTCTCCGGCTACTATCCTATCTAAAAAAGTCCTTTTCTTCTCAATTTACGGACAGACGATTCCTTTTGGAACGGAAATGAATAATTGAGAGGAAAGTACAACATCCCCCCTTGGGGCTTCCTTTCCAACCCTTGGGGCTTTATTTTTAACCCTTGGAGCTTTATTTTTGACCCTTGGGGCTTTATTTTTAATCCTTGGAGGTTTATATCCAACCCTTGCCGCTTTATTTTTGACCCTTGGAGCTTTATATCTTGCCCTTGTTGCTTTATTTTTGACCCTTGGAGGTTTATATCTTGCCCTTGCTGCTTTATATCTTGCCCTTGTTGCTTTATATCTAACCCTTGTTGCTTTATATCTTGCCCTTGTTGCTTTATTTTTGACCCTTGGAGCTTCCTTTCTAACCCTTGCTGCTTTATTGTTAACCCTTGCTGCTTCCCTGTTAACCTTTTTCGGTTTGAATGAAACGGATTGCCACAAGGATGAGACGATAGTGCAACGTTATTGCAGGGAAAACATTTATATTGCACACCGTTTACACAACACGCTCATAAGAAGTATCAATTGAAAGATAGGGGATGAAAGGATGAAAAGATGAAGAAGGGAATAATCATTCTATTGACGATGTTACTCTTACCGGTTGTCCGGGTGACGGACGCTTTGCGGGCGGCTCCTTATTATTTCAAACATTATCAGGTGCAGGACGGATTAAGCAATAATATCATAAACTGCTTTCTTCAGGACCGCTCCGGCTTCATGTGGATTGGAACGCGCGACGGGCTGAACCGGTTCGACGGCTATTCTTTCCATGTTTTCCGGGAAAACCCTGAAGAGGCGAACTCCTTGGGTAGCAGCTACATTACCAGTCTGGCTACCGACGGCTGCGACCGGCTGTGGGTGGCAACCGTCGCGGGTGTTTATAGCTATAACGAATATGAGGAGAGTTTTAATCCGGTCTCTTTTAGCCGGGGGATGCGGACGACAGACCTGGTTTTTGATGCGGAGGGCGATCTGTGGATGCTGGCCGGCCGGCGGCTGGTAAGTTACAATGTGCAGCTGGACGCTCATCATACCTATGCCGTACCCGACAACGCATCCATAACCTCCTTCTGCATCTCTCCGACAGGGGCCATATGGGTGGTGCTTTCCAACGGGATGCTTTACAGGCTGAACAAAACGACGGGTGAGTTCTTCGGCCACGACCTCTTTGCCCATACGTCCGATTATACCATGAAAAATCTGACAAGGGTTGTCTCCAGTCATACGGGAGACAAATTGTTTATCGGAACCACCACTGAGGGGGCGAAGATTTTTGACGTCTATACCGAAGTCTGCAAAGATATTCTGCAGGATGAACTGAAAAAGGGAGAGTCTTGTGTCCAGGGCTTCCTGCAAAGAACGACTGATGAACTGTGGATCGCTTCCGAAAACGGATTGTATATCTATTCCATCCGCTCCAACAGCTATACGCACGTGGTGAAACGGCCCTATGATCCTTATTCGCTTTCGTCCGATTTGCTGTATCATTTTTTCCAGGATAATGAGAATGGAATCTGGATCGGCACCTACGCCGGCGGGATTAATTACTATTCCCCTTTCCAGCCGTTCGAGAAGTATTACGCCTATCCGGGCCAATCTGTCATGCAGGGCAATCTGGTGCATGACATATGCACGGACCGGTATGATAACCTGTGGATCGCAACCGAAGACGCCGGGGTGAACAAACTGGACGTCAAAACGGGACGATATACGAACTACCAGCTTCAGGGGGAACGGAAAAGCGTTATGCGAACCAATATACACGGGTTGGTTCCCGATGGCGACAACCTGTGGGTCGGTTCGCTCAATGGTATTATCCGGATTGATATACCAAGCGACAGAACGGTGAAGCAATATACCCTGGAAGACAATTCGGGTATCGTACTTATGAAAAAAATCCTGAGCGGAGCGCTCCTGGTAGGCACCACCAATGGAATGTATCGTTATAATGAAGAAAAAGACCTGTTTGAGTATATGCCGGATTTCCAGTCGAATGTTCATATGCAAAGCATACTGGAAGATCATACGGGCGTCATCTGGGCCGGAACCGCGGGGCAGGGGCTTTATTATTATAATCCGCACACCGAAAAGGGCGGGAAGCTCAGCGTGGGCTCCGGCAATTCTTTCAGCAACAATGTGGTGAATGATATCATAGAGGACAAAAACAATGAACTGTGGTTTGCCACTTTTGCCGGAGTGAAGAAATATAACCCGGAGGGCGGCCGGATTACGGTTTATAATATCAATAGGGGTATGCCCAGCAACACGACGTTCCGCATTCTGGAGGATAAGTCCGGTAATAAATGGATCAGTACGGCCAATGGCCTGGCTTGCCTGAATCCGGAAACGGAAGAGATCAAGGTATACATGCAGGATCATGGACTGATCACCAATCAGTTCAATTACAATTCCGGATGGAAGGATAAGTCCGGGCGGATGTATTTCGGGATGGTAAGAGGTATGATCAGTTTCGTGCCGGAAGAGATTCGGCAGGTCAATCATAAAGTAAAGGTATATCTGACCCGGATGAGGGTCTACAACAAAGCGATAGGTATAAACATCCCTACCTATCCGATTACCTATTCCGACCGGATAGAGCTGGCGCACGATGCGTCGACGTTCAGCCTTGATTTCTCGTCCCTGAGCTATATCGCTCCCGGTATCACACAGTACGCTTTCCTGATGGAGGGTTTTGAGGATAACTGGACTTATCTGACAAATACGCATACGGCCTATTATACCAAGCTGGCCCCGGGGCATTATACCTTTAAGGTAAAGGGGTCTAACGTGTCTGGCCTGTGGAATGACGAACCGACGGTCCTCAGGATTACGGTTCATCCGCCCTGGTGGTTATCGCATACGGCCGTTTGTCTCTATGCGGTGATGGCTATGGGGCTATGCGTTTTAATCGTTTACAGGTTTATGCGGCAGAACCGCCGGAAGATGGAGCGGAGAATCGAAAAAATAGAAGATGACAAAGAGAAGGAAGTTTATCAGGCGAAAATCAACTTCTTTATCAATGTGGCCCACGAGATACGTACGCCTCTTACCTTGATTAAGAGTCCGCTTGAAAAAGTAATGATGCATGATAAGACCCCCGACGAGGCGCAGCACTATCTGAATATTATGGATAAGAACGTCAACCGGCTGCTCTCCCTGGTCAACCAGTTGCTTGATTTCCGCAATACCGAGCTGGATGGCTACCGCCTGTCTTTCGTAAAGACGGATATTGTCGGCGTGTTGAAGGAAATATGCTTCCGTTTTAAGGATACGATCGAGCAGAAGAAGTTGTCTTTCACTCTGCAGCTGAACATGGATAGCCTTGATGTGTATATCGATCAGGAAGCCTTGACGAAGATTATCAGTAATCTGCTGACGAATGCCGTCAAATACGCCTCGTCCCTGATACGCCTCACCCTGAATTATGTGAAAGAAAATGACTTTTTCACCCTTGATGTTGTCAATGACGGCCAACCTATCCCATCAGGGATAAAAGACAAGATATTCGAACCGTTTTTCCGCGGCAAATACGCCGAACATATACCGGGGACCGGCTTGGGACTGCCCTTGGCCCGTTCGTTGGCGGAGAGGCATCGGGGGACGCTCCGTCTGGTGGATACGAACAGTTCGCTCATCCTCTTTCGGCTTTGCCTGCCGATCAACCAGCCGGATTCGGTTATACAGCCGGATGCGGGGGAGGATAAAACCGCACAGTATCCTACCGTATCGTTGCATCCAGATAAACATAAAATGAATCCGTCCCTGCCTGCTATCTTGCTTGTTGAAGACAATGAAGAGATGAAGGATTTTATCGGCAGTGAGGCCGTTGAACTGTATAATGTCTTCACCGCCTCCAATGGGGAAGAGGCGTTGCTCTTTTTGAATGAGTATAGCATCCAGTTGGTGGTAAGCGATGTTATGATGCCGGTAATGGATGGCTTCACGCTGCTGAAGAGGATAAAGACCGACCTGGAGTTCAGTCATATCCCGGTTATTCTGCTAACAGCCCAAAATACGATGCAGGCCAGGCTGGAAGGGTTGGAATTGGGAGCCGACGCCTATATTGACAAGCCTTTTTCTATGGATATCCTTTTGGCCCAGATAACGAACCTGTTGAACAACCGGAACAGTATCCGGCAATATTATTTTAAATCGCCCATAGCGCATATGAAATCCATCGCTTACACAAAGGCGGATGAGCATTTCCTTGAACGGCTGAACGGGATTATAGAAGAGCATATAGACAATATCAAGCTGGATGTAGAGATGATTGCGGACCGGATGAATCTGAGCCGCCCGACGCTGTACCGGAAAATCAGCGCCTTGTCGAATCTCACGCCCAATGAACTGATCAGGCTGACGCGGCTTAAGAATGCAGCCGAACTGATCCTGAAAGGAGAGATGAAGATTTATGAAATATCGGAAGCTGTCGGGTTCAATTCGCAGTCTTATTTCAGTCGGGCTTTCTCCAGACAGTTTGGCATGAGCCCAACCGAATACGCGATGAATAACCGGGATAAGTCATCCGGCGGCTAATGCGGCTAAAAAAAACAGGCGTTTCTGTCAGATATTCCGCTAACTTTTATCTCCTGGTATTACTTGTCGTGAATTTTTAAATACATTTGCCGTAATGTTTGGGCTAATGGAAGATAAAGGTAAACGATATAACGGCTTTGGGGATTTCCTGCAGAAAGTATTTCCTTTTAAAGTACAAAAAATAGCTGTGAATGCAGGTTTTACATGTCCGAACCGCGATGGGACAAAGGGCTGGGGAGGATGTACGTATTGCAACAATCAAACGTTCAGTCCGGCATATTGCCATACGCAGAAGACGGTTGGCGAACAGTTGGAAGAAGGCATCCGCTTTTTTTCTTATAAATATCCGCAAATGAAATACCTGGCCTATTTCCAGGCCTATACCAATACGTATGATGAATTGGGTTCGTTGCTTAAAAAATACGAAGAGGCGCTCTCTTTCCCTGAAATAGCAGGATTGATCATCGGGACGCGCCCGGACTGTATGCCCGATGAATTACTGGATTATTTTGCAGCATTGGCGAAAAAGAAATTCGTGCTGATTGAATACGGGCTGGAGAGTACCTTGGATAAAACCCTCGCCCGCATTAACCGGGGGCATACGTATGCGCAGTCCGAAGATACCATCCGGCGCACAGCCCGGAAAGGGATTTATGCCGGCGCCCATTTAATCCTCGGATTACCCGGAGAAAGCCGAAATGAGATCTTACAGCATGCCGGCGCCTTATCCGCTTTGCCCCTGACAACCGTAAAATTACATCAGTTGCAATTAATCAGACAGACACGCATGGCAAAAGAGTTTGCCCAACACCCGGAAAGATTCCATTTATATACGGTGGATGAATATATAGACTTGATAATAGACTTTATAGAACGGCTAAACCCGTCTGTTGTGGTGGAGAGGTTTGTATCCCAATCCCCCAAAGAATTGCTTGTCGCCCCTGATTGGGGGCTGAAGAACCATGTGTTTACAGCCAAAGCTGAGAAACGCCTTATCGAACGCAATACATGGCAGGGGCGGTTGTTTATTTAAACGATTTCTTCCGGATTTTCCGCAGGATAGTGAAGAATAGATGTCTTACAGGAGTTGTGTATGTCCGATAACTTTGTTTAATTTGTTGTCTCTTTACAATTTTGATATTAATTATATGTATATGGAAAAAAGGCATCCCTGGCAGGGATTAACAATGCAACAGGTAGAAGAAAACCGTAACCTTTACGGGCAAAACGTGCTTACTCCACCGGAGAAAACGTCACTGTGGAAACTCTTTTTTGAAAAATTCAACGATCCTATCATACGTATCCTTTTGGTAGCCTGGTTTCTTTCCATGATTATTGCAGGCGTACATTGCTGGGGGCCGGAAGCTGGAGGATTTGGCGCTTTTCTTGAACCTGTCGGTATCTTTTTTGCCATTATACTGGCCACGGGAGTGGCTTTCGCTTTTGAAGTAAAAGCCAATAAGGCATTCGACATACTCAATACGGTAAACGACGATACACAGGTAAAGGTAATACGTGAAGGAAATATAAGCCAGATACCTAAGAAAGAAGTGGTAGTAGGCGATATTGTGGTAGTAGAGGCGGGAGAAGAAATACCGGCGGACGGACGTCTGCTCGAAGCTGTTTCGTTGCAGATAAACGAATCCACTCTGACGGGAGAACCCATTATCGGCAAAACCACCCGTGAGGAGTATTTCAATAAAGAAGCAACTTATCCGTCTAATGTCGTAATGCGTGGTACAACCGTAGTAGACGGGCATGGAATATTTGAAGTGGAAAAAACAGGAGATGCTACCGGTTATGGTAAAGTATATGAGGGCTCCCTGATAGATAATAACGTTGAGACCCCTTTGCAGATACAGTTAAAAGGGTTGGCCAATGTAATCAGCAAAGCCGGATATGCCATTGCCGGGCTTACTTTTACCGCTTTATTCATTCAGTTACTCTTATCTTCATCGGGCATTCCCTTTTTCAGTCTGGCAAGTGATATACTGAATATTTTTATGATAGCGGTTACATTGATCGTTGTGTCGGTACCCGAAGGATTACCCATGAGTGTTACGCTCAGCCTGGCTCTTAGTATGAACCGCATGTTGAAAACGAATAATCTGGTACGCAAAATGCACGCTTGCGAAACAATGGGCGCCACAACGGTTATCTGCACCGACAAGACCGGTACATTAACCCGGAATCAAATGCAGGTATATCAAACGGATTTCTATAATTTAAAAGACCAGGCGCTTGGCGCGGATGAGCTAAGTAACCTGATAAAAGAAGGGATTGCTGTGAACTCTACGGCATTCCTCGACTTTGGGGAATCCCCCATTAAAACGCTCGGCAATCCCACCGAAGCAGCCCTGTTATTATGGCTTAACAGTAAAAATGCAGACTACCTGACGCTTAGGGAAAACGCCGAAGTATTGGAACAGCTGACGTTTTCTACCGAGCGAAAATATATGGCTACCTTGGTGCAGTCACCCTTACTGAACAAAAAAGTACTATATGTAAAAGGCGCTCCCGAAATTGTATTATCGCATTGCAGGCTGGTTGCAATGGATGGGACATACAAACCGGTAGAAGCCTGCAAAGCGCAGATAGAAGCGCAGTTGCTGGCTTATCAAAACCAGGCCATGCGTACCTTGGGATTCGCCTATCAACTAATGGAGGCCAATGAGGAAAGCTCTTTCTTTGCAAACGGTCACTTACAAAACGCAAACCTGATCTATATCGGGATAACAGCCATTTCCGACCCGGTTCGTTCGGATGTGCCTGAGGCTGTACAGTCGTGCCTCCATGCCGGTATTGACATAAAGATCGTTACCGGAGACACGCCCGGCACAGCTAAAGAAATCGGTCGTCAGATAGGAATATGGAACGAAGAAGATACAGACTATAATATCATCACCGGACCGTCTTTTGAAGCGCTTGGCGATGAAGAAGCGTTAGAGCGTATCATGGATTTGCATATTATGTGCCGCGCCCGTCCGACGGACAAGCAGCGCTTGGTACAATTGTTGCAGAAGAAAGGCGCCGTTGTAGCCGTTACGGGAGACGGCACCAATGATGCGCCGGCCCTGAAAGCCGCACAGGTAGGCTTATCGATGGGAGACGGTACGTCTGTAGCCAAAGAAGCCAGCGACATAACCATTCTTGATAATTCGTTTGCCAGCATCACCCGCGCTGTGATGTGGGGGCGTTCGTTATACAGGAATATACAGAAGTTCCTGCTTTTCCAGCTTACCATAAATGTTGCCGCCTGCCTGATTGTACTGATCGGTTCTTTGCTGGAGACGGAATCGCCGCTGACGGTTACTCAAATGCTTTGGGTAAACCTGATAATGGATACGTTTGCCGCCGCCGCTTTAGCCTCTCTTCCTCCCAATAAAAAGGTTATGGATCGGAAACCCCGCAAGAGTGGTTTGAATGGTGATTTTATTATATCACGGCCCATGGTCTTTTCTATTTTTGTCGTTGGCCTGTTGTTCGTTATCGTATTATTAGGTGTTTTATTGTATTTCAACCAGGCAGACGGAGGTATTTCGGCGTATCATTTATCCATGTTTTTTACCCTGTTTGTTATGCTTCAGTTCTGGAATATGTTTAATGCAAAAGCTTTTGCCGACAATAAATCGGCTTTTGCCAATCTGAAAGACAGTAAGACATTTTTGTTGGTTTCACTGCTGATCGTAATAGGGCAATACCTGATTGTGACATTCGGCGGCGGGATGTTTAACGTTGTTCCGTTAAGCTGGCGGGATTGGGGTGTTATTATCGCTTCTACGTCTGTTGTCTTATGGATAGGAGAGGGCATCCGTTTTGTAAGGAGGCTCACCCGCAAAGCGGATTGAACTATGCAGCGGCAAGCGCCAGGATGCTGATTTTGATACCGGGCGCTACCGATAAAGCTTCAGCGCACATGGAAAGCGTGGAACCGGACGTTATCACATCATCTACCAGCAGGATGTGTTTGCCTTTTAAATCGTGCTTATCGCTCAAGGTAAACAACTGTTGTACGTTCGCCCAACGGGCATACAGGGATTTATCGGTTTGCGTACCGGAAGCCGTTTTACGTTGTAAACTATTGGTACAAACAGGAATAGGAACAACCGAAGCAAGTCCTTTGCAAATCCATTCCGACTGGTTATATCCCCTTTCCCGTTGCCGTTTCTTATGTAAGGGGACAGGAATCAGGAGATCAATCTCCTGATTTATATACGGCTGGAGAGACAGCCCCATCTGCCTCCCTAATTGATACGCCAAGTCTTTATTATTATAGTATTTAAAAGAATGGATTAGTTTCTGTACTTTCGTTCCTTTTTCATAGCGCAACCAGGCTGTGGCGTTTACAATATCCGCCTTACCTATAAATAACCGGAATACCGGATTGTTTTCATCGGTATGAAAGTTTGTTAGCGGCAAGTCGCAAAGACAGTCTAAGCAGATTTGTTTTTCCCCTTGTATAAGAGGCGTTTTGCATAAGACACAAAGCTGGGGGAAAAATAAATGGATAAAATTAATCAAAATCTGCTTCGTAACCTGCATCTTTTTCTTCATAGTCGTTTCCTTTAAATAACAGGCGAAGACAGGAAACCGTTTCTTTGCTTTCGAAACCACGCCCGGCGGCAAAACGCAGCAGTTTGTTAAAAATGTCTCTGTCGGTTGTTTCCTTTATTGTTTTTTTTTTGGCTTTCAATAACGCCAGGAGGATGGTTTGGTAGGTTTGTTCGTCAATACGTTCGAGCGCTTCCGTACGGATATCCGGCGCTATCTTCCGTTTATTCAGTTCATAGGCTATTTTTATCCGTCCCCATTTGTTAAAACGCAGTTTGTCATTTACAAAACTACAGGCGAAACGGTTTTCATCAATAAACTTTTCTTTCAGCAAACGCGCTACAATACGTTCCTGTGCATCGGGAGGCAGCCCGGTAGCCGCTATTTTCTTTTGCACATCCTGCATACATCTTTCTGATAGTGAACACCAGGCGGCCATTCTGTGTAATAGTTCCGATTCGCTTTGTCGCTTCATTTTTCAGCTCGTATCATACGGTCTCTTCCGGATATATCCCGCTTGAGTTCCACTTTTTTATATCCTTCCTGTTGCAGGAGGCAAACCGTTTCATTACCGCATTGCGCATTAATTTCAACGTGTAAAGAACCGCCCTTGTTCAGTTTATCCCGGCCGAAACGAGCAATTTTACGATAAAACAACAAGGGGTCGTTATCCGGCACATATAAGGCCTGTTCCGGTTCATACAGCAATACATTTTTCCCCATCAGGTCTTTCTCTCTTTCCATTACATAAGGAGGATTACTTACGATCAGATCAAATGTTCCCCGGATTTCTTCTTTCGCCCGTTCCGTAGAAAGTATATCGGTTTGAATAAATGAAACAGCCGTATGGTTTGCCCGGTTATTCGCTCCGGCCGTTTGTAATGCTTCTTCGGAAATATCAACCGCCACCACTTCGGCGTCCGGCAGGTGCCGGCTTAAAGCAACGGCAATACATCCGCTTCCTGTTCCGATATCAAGCACACGCAGCCTTTTCCCGGTAGATTCTTTTAGTATAAGGTCTACCAGTTCTTCTGTTTCCGGGCGGGGAATCAGCACAAACGGATTAACAAGAAAGCGTAAGCCGTAAAAAGTTGTTTCGCCTAAAATGTATTGAATGGGCTCCCACTGTCGAAGGCGTTCTACAATCCGTTCGATTTCCTTTTTCTCCGTACCGGATAATTCCTTACTTTTGCACATCAAAAGTTGATGAGGCTGCAAACCGCATACATAATTCGCTATCACGCGGGTAAAGCTCTTTATCTCTCCCCGCGGATACAGGTCTTTTAATGTATGATTGATATAAGCTATGGTTTCAGTCATATGATTAATTTGTGCAAATGTAATCAAAAGCATGGATATACAAAGCAGGCAGATGCAGGTAAACGAAAAATATATGGCGCGTTGTTTGGAACTTGCCCGCCATGGAACAGGAAAAGTAAACCCGAATCCGATGGTGGGTTCGGTTATCGTATATGAAGGAAAGATCATCGGAGAAGGGTATCACCGGGCCTATGGTGAAGCGCATGCGGAAGTAAACGCCATCGCCTCGGTAAAAGACGAATCTCTACTGAAGGAATCAACGCTTTATGTAAACTTAGAGCCTTGCTCGCATTACGGGAAAACGCCTCCCTGTGCAGCATTGATTATCCGAAAACAAATTCCGCGCGTTATCATCGGATGTGCAGACCCTTACCCGGAAGTGTCGGGAAGAGGCGTAAAAATGCTGCAACAGGCAGGCATAGAAGTCGTGACGGGAGTAATGGAAGAAGAAGCATACGCCTTAAACAAGGTATACATGGTTTGTCAGGTGTTGAAACGCCCCTATATCTACCTGAAATGGGCGCAAAGCGCCGATGGGTTTATAGATAAAATACGTGAAGATGCCTCGGTAAAACCGGTTATATTCTCTTCGCCCGGCATGTTACAGATAGGCCACAAAAAACGGGCGGAGGTTGCAGCCATCATGGTAGGCACGCGTACCGCTTTATTAGATAATCCCTCGCTGAGGGTAAGACATTGGGCCGGGACGTCTCCCGTAAGAGTGGTATTAGACAGGAACCTGACAATCCCTCCTCATTATCATTTGTTAGACGGTAGCCAGCCAACTCTTGTCTTTACACAAAGAACGAAAGAGAATGTACCCAATGTTGACTATATCACGATCAATTATTCGGAAGATGTACTAAGCCAGATTTTATCCCATTTATATTCCAGGCGGCTCAATTCTTTGCTGGTAGAAGGCGGCTCCTTTTTACTAAACCAATTCCTGCAAAGAGAACTCTGGGATGAAATACAAATAGAAACAGCCCCACTGCTTTTAGGCAACGGCGTCGCCGCACCCGTTTTAGGTACTATTTAAGTTGGTTACTAAAATATTATAAATATTGTAATACTTTAGGCGGAAAGCCAAAAATGTTTCTACTTTTGTCGTCTGATAAGTAACCAACTTATATGTTTTGATGAAAAATAGAACTGTACTATATATTAGCGGATGTATTTTGTTGTTGTTGACGTCGTGCTTAGGTTCGGATGATAATGTTTCTACAACTACCCTCCAGGATGCTCAAATAGCCACTTTCAGTCTGACAAATGACTCTGTCCCCGGACTGAATAGCGTAAAATTCACAATAGACCAGTTAAACGGACTTATTTTCAACATGGACTCCATGCCATACGGCACAGAGGTTGGACAGGTTCTTTGTAATATAACATTCGTTTCCTATGCCATCAATGCTGCCATAACTCCGCAGGTTCAGCCCGACACAACTTTTTCATGGGTTGAAAAAGACTCCGTTAATTTCTCAAAGCCCATAAAAATTGTGGTTACGGCCGTTGACGGAGTTACCAAAAAAACATATACGGCCCAATTAAACATACACCAGGTAAAACCGGATTCCCTGTCATGGGAACGCTATGCCGATAACCTGACGCCTGGGACAATCCAGGAACGAAAAGTGATTACGCATTCATATAATAATGAAGATGTGTATTTTATGTACGTCGGAACCTCTGGAGATTACAAGCTATACTATTCGTCTGTGGCAGACGCCAGACGCTGGGAAGAATTACCCTTATCGGGTTTAAGCGGAAATGACAAACTTATTTCACAACTTACCCTTTTCGGATCGTTTGCGTACATCCCGTCGGAGTCGGGCACCCTTTATTCTTCACCTGACGGCGTTAATTGGGAATTGGCAGGCAATGCGCCTTCCGTTCGGTA
Organism: Tannerellaceae bacterium; assembly: GCA_031270665.1. GTDB lineage: Bacteria > Bacteroidota > Bacteroidia > Bacteroidales > Tannerellaceae > DFXE01. Next base: position 37,780 of record JAISXD010000054.1, read on the forward strand.
TCTGTTAGGAGCGTTAAGCGAAGGGCGTAATCAATCGCCTGTACTTGCGGCTATTGTAGAAGATAACGGCCTGCTGTCTTTTGCTTGTATGAACGAAAATAACGAATGGACAATAGGTGAAAATGTACACGACAAATTCCCCCTGACAAATTTTGCCTCTTACTCGTATATTAATATGTATCATACGTATGTAATACTTGTAGGAGGAAGAACCCGGGAAAACCAATTGACAAATACCACATGGGGCACGATGAACGGCAAAGATTGGACATTACTCACGAATGAGGGAACCGGTTATTTTGAAGAAAGAGAAGGTTTGATGCTTACTGGATACGATGGAAAATTCTTCCTGACGGGCGGAATGAATGCAGCGGGAAAAGCATCTAAAGAGATATATACTTCGATAGATCATGGCGTCACCTGGGCGCTGCAAGACTCATTGCTGATATTTCCCAATGCGTATAATGCAAGAGGTTTTGCTTCTGTTCAGGTAGACAAAGATAACTATATGCTTATTTTCGGCGGAAAAACAAGCAATGACACATACCAGTTAAATGAAATTTGGCGAGGGCGCATAAACCGCTTAGGTTTTTAATACAAAGAAGTTCTTTTGCTAAGTATAATTTTATGAGACTTTTAGCGTTAGAGAAAGAAGGTGCGGTTAAAAACAGTAAGGCATGGCTTCAACTTTTTTTCAACGGATAGTCTTGATTTGTATACTTGCCGGATATTATCCTGTCCTGCAGGCGCAAGAGTACAAATTTGAAATCGGAGGTATGGCCGGTGGTGCATTTTATATGGGCGACGTGAACAAAAGCGTCCTCTTGGAAGGTGTAAACCCTGCTTTCGGAGGTATATTCCGGTATAATGCCAATTTCAGATGGGCTGTAAAAGCGAATTTGATGTGGGGGCGCGTATCGGGGAGTACAAACGGACTTGACAATGTATTTCCGGGTAATGCCCAAGCTTCTTTTGACAGGAATCTGTTTGAGTTGGGAGCCCAAATGGAGTTTAACTTCTTTGCCTATAGCGACAAGTTTTCGTATATGAATACGAAACGCTTTAGTCCTTACATTTTAGCAGGATTGGGCGTGACGGTGGCTCCCGGGAGCGGACAAACCTTTGCAGGCCCGAACGTTCCTTTAGGCGTAGGCGTTAAATATAAATTGAGGAACCGGATTAATGTAGGATGTGAGTTTTCGTTTCGTAAGTTGTTTGGCGATAATTTCGATGTAACAAACGATGGCAACTCCATACTGGATGATCCGTACCATATAGAAGGCAGCCTGTTGAAGAACAAAGATTGGTATTCGTTTTTTTTGTTGTCTGTAACATGGGATTTTGGCCCGAGAAAGAGGCCTTGTAACAATATAAACAGTATATTTGGATTTTAGAGAATGAACAACGTATGTCGTTGAAAGAAAAAATAGACATAAATTATTTGCCGCAGCATATTGCTATCATCATGGATGGTAATGGCAGATGGGCTAAATCTAAAGGACAAGACCGTAGCGTCGGGCACCAGGAAGGCGTTGTATCTGTTCGTAAAATAGTAGAAGCCGCCACAGCCATTGGGCTAAAATATGTCACTGTTTATACGTTCTCCAATGAAAATTGGAATCGCCCCCGTGAGGAAGTCGCAGCGCTGATGGAATTGTTAGTTGCCGCTATTCACCGGGAGACGCCCGACTTAATGAAGAATAATGTTTGCCTTAAAGCCATAGGTAACCTGAACCGCTTGCCGGAGAAAGCCTATGCCATATTAATGGATTGCATTGAAGAGACATCCGTTAATACCGGAACAACCCTCGTGCTGGCTCTCAGTTATTCTTCCAAATGGGAACTTACGGAAGTGGTTCGGCAAATAGCTGTCGAAGCTGTAGAGAATAAAATTAATCCCAACGATATAACTGAGGCTACCGTCTCAGTCCACCTTGCGACCAAAGGTATTCCCGATCCTGATTTGTTGATCAGGACAGGAGGAGAGAAGAGAATCAGTAATTTCCTGTTATGGCAAATGTCGTACACGGAGTTTTATTTTACTGATACGTATTGGCCGGATTTCAGAGAAGAAGAGTTCTATGGAGCTATCCTGTATTACCAGCAACGCGAACGCAGGTTTGGTAAGACAAGCGAACAATTAAATCTATAAAACAATAACTGTTAAATATGTGTAAGAGAATAGTGCTGTTTTTTATTTTCCTTGGCTTCTCCTTGGGGATGTACGCCCAGGAAATTACTGACACTACCCATGTTGATCCTCCGGCTGAAGTGCCGGTTATTTCGTACACAATGTCTCCGAAAAAGTATAAAATCGCTGATATTAAAGTAACAGGGGTTAAAAATTATGAAGATTTTGTATTGATCAACTTCTCCGGTTTATCGGTAGGAGACATCGTTACCATACCAACCGGTGATGAAATAACAGGAGCTGTAAAACGTTTCTGGAGGCATGGATTATTTTCGGATGTTAAAATATTAGCAACAAAAATAGAAGGTGACAGTATATGGTTGGAGTATCAACTGAAACAACGCCCCCGCATTTCGCAGGTAAATTATAGCGGAATAAAAAAAGGGGAACGAGAAGAGTTGGAAACAAGGTTAGGACTCCGCAAAGGCTACCAGATTACGCCCAACCTGATGGACAGGGCAAAAATTGTTATCCGGAAATACTTCGACGGTAAAGGATTTAAAAATGTAACTATTGATATTGTACAGAAAGACGATCTGGCCAGTGAAGGAGAGGTTATACTGGATATTAATATAGACAAGAATGAAAAGACAAAAATAAACGGCATCTCCTTTACGGGCAACAGTGCGTTAAGCGTTATCCAGTTGAAAAAAGCGATGAAGAAAACAAATGAAAAGTTTTCTCTGCCCAAACGCTTCCGTACAAGTATTCTGGAAATGTTCAGTACCAAGAAGTTTACCTCAGAAGAATACGAGAATGATAAGAAAAATATCATTGATAAATATAACGAATATGGTTACAGGGACGCTGTATTATTGTCGGATACCGTTTATAATTTCAATCAAAAGACGGTTAATATTGAAATATCCTTAGATGAAGGGCAACAGTATTTCCTGAAAGATATCCGCTTTGTAGGCAATACGCAATACCCGACCGACTATCTGGAGGCTATCTTAAATATGAAGCCGGGCGAAATCTATAATCAAAAGAAATTGAACGAACGCCTGACAACAGCCGACGACGCCGTATCAAACGTTTATTTCAACAACGGATATTTGTTCTTTGGAGCCGACTTGGTAGAGGTGGAGGTAGAGAATGACTCCATTTCGTTGGAAATCCGTATTCAGGAAGGGCCGCAGGCAACGATAAACCGGATTATTATCAATGGAAACGACCGGTTATATGAAGATATTGTCCGTAGGGAATTGTATACCAAACCGGGTATGCTGTTCAGCCGCGAAGAGCTGATCCGTTCCGTTCGCGAATTGGCGCAAATGGGGCATTTCGACCCTGAAAACCTGAATCCGCACCCACTCCCCGATCCCGAAAACGGTACGGTAGACATACAATATGACCTGGTATCAAAAGCAAACGACCAGGTTGAGTTTTCAGCCGGCTGGGGACAAACCGGCGTAATTGGCAAGTTAAGCCTCCGGTTTACAAACTTTTCCATGAAAAACTTTTTAAATCCCAAAACGTATAAAGGTATTATACCGCAGGGAGAAGGACAAACCCTGACATTGAGTGGCCAGACAAACGGGCGCTATTACCAGGGATATAGTATCTCTTTCCTGGATCCCTGGTTTGGAGGGAAAAGGCCTAATACGTTATCTGTAAGCGCCTATTTCTCCAAGCAAACCGGCGTCAACAGTAACTATTTAAGCAATAGTATGTACGCCAATCCCTATTATTATGGCGGCGGATACGGATATGGCTCTGGATACAACTCTGGATACTATGACAACAGTTATGAGTTAGCGTACGATCCCGACAAATCAATGATGATGGTAGGCGTTTCAGCGGGATATGGAAAGCGTTTAAACTGGCCCGACGACTATTTCCAATTTATGGTAACCCTGAATTATCAGATGTATATTCAGAAGAATTGGGGCTATTTTTCCTCCTATTATACAAACGGTAAAAGCCATAATATCAACCTGGAATTGTTGTTGCAACGTAGTTCTATCGACAACCCGTTATATACCCGCCGAGGTTCTCAATTCGCTTTCTCGGTAAGCGCCACTCCTCCTTATTCCTTGTGGGACGGCAATGATTATGCAGCCATGAGCCCGTATGATGAGAGGATATATAAATTAGTTGAATACCATAAATGGAAGTTCAAGGCTAAGATATTTTCTCCATTAGCGCCTCTGACCGTAAAACGGACGCCTGTATTGATGTCTCGCGTTGAATATGGATTCCTGGGCCATTACAACAAATACAAAAAATCCCCCTTTGAAACTTTCTATATGGGAGGTGACGGTATGAGCGGATACTCCAGCTCCTATGGAATGGAAACAATTGGATTGAGAGGATATGAAAATGGCAGTATTGTAGGTAATGACGGGCGTGGCTATGGCTATGCTTACTCCCGCCTGAGTATGGAATTTCGTTATCCGTTTTTGTTGGAACCTTCTTCTACCATTTATGGTTTGGTGTTTGCCGAAGCCGGTAATGCCTGGATCGATTTAAAGAGCTTCAACCCGTTTGCATTGAAACGTTCAGCCGGTGTAGGGGTACGCATCTTCCTGCCGATGATTGGTTTGATGGGTATTGACTGGGCTTATGGATTCGACAAAACAGACGGCACTCGTCAGAGAGGCGGAAGTAATTTCCACTTTATTATAGGACAAGAATTTTAATTAACTTAATTTAGATGCTTCATTCTAAACCCAATGCTATATTTGTAGTCATAAAGAAAACACAAAAAGAATGAATATGAAAAAAATTATTGTCTTATGCAGCTTTTTGTTTATCTGCTCTTTTGCCGGAGTAGCTCAAAAGTTTGCATTAATTGATATGGAATATATCTTAAAGAATATTCCGGCCTACGAAATGACGAACGAACAACTCAGTCAGATTTCCAGAAAATGGCAGAACGAGGTGGAAGCTATCCAGCAGGAAGCGCAGAATATGTATAAAACATACCAAAGCGACTTGGTATTCTTATCGGCTGAAATGAAGTCGAAACGTGAAGAAGAAATTGTAAAAAAGGAACAGGAAGCACAAGAACTGAAACGTAAATATTTCGGCGCCGACGGAGAATTATACAAAAAACGGGAAAGCCTGATGAAGCCTATCCAGGACGAAATATATAATGCGGCGAAAGAGATTTCGGAAGATAAGGGATACCAGTTAATTGTGGATCGTGCATCGGCCATGAGTATTATTTTTGCATCTCCCAGGATTGACGTCAGTAATGAAATTCTCCTAAAATTAGGATATTCAAAATAAATGCTTACATTTGTGCGCTTTAGCATAAAAAAAACAGTGTATCTAATTAATAATTAATAATAATATAAGAAAATGAAGAAACTTATTGTTTTATTGTTCATGATTCTTCCGTTGAGTGTTGTTGCTCAGGAAATAAAAATTGCTTATGTGGCTGTTCAGGAAATATTCACGTCAATGCCAGAATTATCTACTATTGAAAAACAACTGACGGATCTGAATGAGAAATATACTCAGGAATTAAAAGTTATGCAGGATGAATATCAGAAAAAGTATTCGGATTATATGTCACAGCAGGATTCATTAACGGAAAATATCAAATTGAGAAGAATGCAGGAAATAGACGACATCCGCGCCCGAATGGAAAACTTCGTTCCTATCGCACAACAAGACATGCAGAAAAAACAGGAAGAACTGTATAAACCTGTTCAGGAAAAAATACATAATGCAATCAAAGCCGTAGGCGAAGAAAAGGGGTATACCTATATAATCGACCCGCAAGTATTTCTTTTTACCGGAAATAATGCAATTAATGCCACTCAGTTTGTAAGAACCAAATTAGGTATTTAATAATTATTTGTAGTATGCTAAAGGATGCTTTTCGTTGGAAGGCATCCTTTGCCGTTTTATAATGAAAGCCAGATTCATTATGTATTCACAAATACCAGGCCCTGTCGGAATATTTGATTCCGGTTATGGTGGGTTGACAATCTTTGATAAGATACAAAAAGCGCTTCCCGAATATGATTATATCTACTTAGGGGATAACGCCCGCACACCGTATGGAACCCGCTCGTTTGAAGTTGTCTACCGGTTTACTCGCCAGGCTGTTAGTAAATTGTTCGAACAAGGTTGCCAATTGGTAATACTGGCCTGCAATACGGCTTCGGCAAAAGCGCTACGGACCATACAGCTAAAAGATTTACCGCTATGGGATGCCTCAAGAAGGGTATTAGGCGTTATCCGTCCCACGGTAGAAGCAATGGATCGCATCAGCCGGAGTAAACATGTAGGCATACTGGCCACTTCAGGGACGATCTCGTCAGACTCATATACCATCGAAATCGAAAAGCTGTATCCACATATCAAGGTAACAGGCGAGGCTTGCCCGATGTGGGTTCCTTTGGTAGAAAACAATGAGTTTCATTCGCCAGGCGCCGACTATTTTGTCAAAAAACATATTGATCATATCCTTTCCAGGGATGCGGGTATCGACACATTGGTGCTGGCTTGCACGCATTATCCTTTATTACAGGATAAGATTTACGAGTTTCTTCCCGAAGGAATAACCTTGTTTTCACAAGGGGAAAGAGTGGCCGGGAGCCTTACAGATTATCTCGGGCGCCATCCCGAAATGGATAAGCGGTTAACCAAAGGAGGGACAAGCCGTTTCCTGACAACAGAAGCTGCCGGGAAGTTTTCCGAGGCAGCTTCCATCTTCCTCCACTATCCCATAAAGGTAAAACAAATAGCCATTGATTAACGCGTGAAACGACCGATTTTATTTCTATTTATTTCCTTACTTGTCTGCACGAATGGCAAGGCGGAAGGTTTAGGCCGTTATTTTACATCCAAAGGATTGGTAGATGTTTGCCGCATGGATACGTCTATCCATGTTTTACTCAAATACGCTACAACCGATAATTTGTTTAATGAAGCGGTTTACACCGGAATAAAAGGGATATGGCTACATCCGGATGCCGCTTCTAAATTGACAAAGGCGCAAAAGCTCTTAAAAGAAAAACACCCGGGCTATTCACTGATTGTTTATGACGCCGCCCGCCCGATGTCTGTACAAAAAAAAATGTGGAACCTGGTCAGTGGAACCCGCAAAACAAATTATGTAAGCAATCCCGCCAAAGGAGGAAGCCTGCATAATTACGGCATGGCCGTAGACGTAACAATCGTCAACCGATACGGAAAACCGCTCTCCATGGGATGCCCTTTCGACCACTTTGGTGAAGAAGCCCATATAAATAACGAAGAAGCCTTACTGCAATCAGGCAAAATATCCCGGGAAGAATACAACAACCGCCGGCTGTTACGACAAATAATGCGCCAAGCCGGCTTCCGGACAATCTTATATGAATGGTGGCATTTCAACGCCTGCTCAAAAGAAGAAGCGAAAAAGCGCTATGTTCTCATTGAATAGAAGTTGTAGGAAGTAATGTAAAACGCATTGCTGTAACATTTCCTTAGCGAAACGATCTCAACGCTACCCATTTATTCCGGGATATAGATACGTCTAATTTCTAAAATTAAAGTATATTTGAAGTCCGGATGATTATGAAACACTTGTCCGGACTTTATTAAACACTTTTAATCTTATTCTTATGAGAAACATTCTGCTACCTATCCTCTTCCTTTGCCTGACAGTGGCGCCTTCTTTTGCTCAAACGGAAGCTAACAGGCTTGATTCGATTATCCCCACACGTGGATTGGCTATTGCGGCTCCTTCGGTGCAGGGATTGCCTTTATTCCTCAAGTTCATCGAGGAGGAACTGGCGCCGGCGCATTTCAACCTGCTTATCCTGCGCGTGGACTGGAATTACAACTACGCCTCTCATCCGGAACTGAAAGATCCTGATCCGCTGACTTTAGCCGATGTACAGAAAATAAGCGCTGTATGCAAGAAATACGGCATACGTATCGCTCCACAAGTCAACCTGCTCGGACATCAGTCTTGGGCAAAAACTACCTATGCCTTGCTGCGCGCGTATCCCGAATTTGATGAAACGCCACATGTGAATACTGAAAACTATACCGGCTGGCCTAACCCCGACGGTCTCTACTGTAAGAGTTATTGCCCTCTGCATCCGGGTGTACATAAGGTTGTTTTTGAGTTGATCGACGAACTGACTGCCGCCTTTGAAACGGATTTGTTTCACGCCGGCATGGATGAAGTGTTCTACATTGGAGACGACAAATGCCCGCGTTGCAGCGGACACGACAAAGCGGAACTCTTTGCCGGAGAAGTGACGGCTTTGCACAATCACCTTGCTCTGACCGGGAAAAGGCTGATGATATGGGGAGATCGCCTGATAGACGGCAAAACAACCGGTATAGGCGTCTGGGAAGCCAGTATGAATCATACGCACAGGGCTATAGATATGATTCCCAAAGACGTCTTTATCTGCGACTGGCATTATGAACGACCCGATCAGACTGCTGTTTATTTTGCCATGAAAGGTTTTGATGTAGCTACCTGCCCCTGGCGTAAACCTGAAATTGCGCTCATCCAACTGAACGACATGATACGTTTCCGTCAAAGCGCCACGTCGCAAATGATGCCGCACTTCCAGGGTATCATAGAAACGGTATGGTCGGGAACTGACGGGTTTCTGAAAAACTATTACGATCCGGCAACCTATACTCAGACGGTATCCGATGCTGTTACGCTGAAGAAATTAATGGAAGCCTACAAACAAATGTCTTACTAAAAGTTATTTGTGACGACGTATGCGCGGGCATAGCGCTGTTCCATACGGATGGATGTGTTTATTCCGAATTTAGATAAAATAATAGATAAAGATTGGTTTTTTTCATATTGTTTCATATTTTTGCATGGAGAACATCCGTTTGCGGATGATTTTAAATAAAATCTGTGTACGAAAATAAAAAAACCAATACAAATTTTTATCATTATGAAGTATTCAAATTCAACGTTTAACCTACTATCCGTCGTTTTACTGCTCATTGCCTGCTCCGGTTTCAGGCTGGAAGCACAAATGACGATAGGTCACGGGGCAACTCCCGCGAAAGCTGCACTTTTGCAGCTCAAGGACAAAGAGCCTGCCCCGGGAACAGAAGGAGCAACTGCAGAAACCGGCGGATTGCTTCTGCCCCGGGTAGAACTGAACAGTCTCACGGACTTTTCCCTCCCCATCTCACTCACGGGCGAACAGAAGGAAGACCATACCGGCCTGCTGGTGTATAATGTGGAAACAAGCGGAGGGCTTGCAAAAGGAGTCTATCAATGGTGCGGGACAGAATGGAAAATGCTGAAAAAGATATCCAAAACAGAAGGAGCTTCCGTAAAGAAAGAAATCTACCAGGGAACGGCAGCAGATGCAACCCGCGTTATTTCCCTGGGAAAATTTGAATTCCGGATGACGGGAAGCGGACTTAACCCTACCCCTCAGTTCCGGTTAACAGGCGCCACGGCGACGATACACTGGCAGGTGAATGAATACCTGTACCACGTCGACTACCCCAAGCCCCTTTTCTATCTGATGGAAAAAACTATGACTCCCAACACCTGGTATAACTGCTTAGATGCATTAATGAATATAGAAAGAGATGAGGTTTGGATAGCCGACCTGGATGACGACGGTAGCATGTATCGCGTACAATTTATGGTATTAGGCTATACCAATTTTACCTATGTGATAGTTGCACAGAAATATTAACGAACATACGTATTTGAAAATGAAAACATATATAAAGATCAATGCCTTGTGGCTTCTTTTAGCGCTGCCTTTTGCCGCAGGATTGCAGGCGCAGGTATCCGTCGGCTCTTTATCGCCTGCCGGAGAGGCCGCCCTGCTGCAAATTAAGGAATACGAAGCGACTGCTCCGGGCGGGGCTACCGCCAATGGCGGACTCTTGCTGCCGCGCGTAGAATTAAAAGGTATGTCGAACATAACCTTTATCCAATCGCCAACGCAGGAGCAGAAATTAAACCTCACCGGCCTGCTGGTGTATAACGTAAATACAAGCGGAGGGATGGAAGAAGGGATATACGAATGGGACGGTAGTAGCTGGGGCCTGCTGGAAATCGAATCTAAAAGCGCCAGAACAACAACAATAACGAAGATAGATACGAATCCAACTTCCGTAACCGTGGGAAATTTCGAATTCCGGATCGATCCCACCACGAAAAATTCTCAATGCAGACTGGTTGCATCTCCCGGAGGCCTTGTCTACTTCTATTATGATATCCTCGGTCTTTGGGACGGAAACGGATACAGTTACGAAAACCAATTCGTCTCGTTTTTGGCAAGCAATTATAGCACTTGGCAAGACCTCCACACCACGGGAGGAAACGACAGGCGATTCGAAATCTGGTTGGCCAATCCAACCACCAACCGGGTATATAATGTACAATTTATTAATGTACAATTTATTAATACCGTTCCCAGCCTTACCTATTCGGTCTATATCATAACGGCAACGGAATATTAATCTATAACACACACACGCAAAATGAAAACAAATACAAAACTGATGCTACTGCTGCTCTGCCTGGGCGTATTGCCCCGTCTGTCGGCACAAGTCACCATCGGAGCCTCCGAATCACCCGCCGAAGGCGCCCTGTTGCAACTGAAAAATATTCCAAACGCATCCGCCGGAGCAGCGAATGCAATAAAAGGACTGCTGCTGCCCCGCGTAGCATTGGTGAACGATACGGAATTAGCGCCCATGTTCACTGGCGCCACAGCGGCCGATAAGAAAGAACATGCCGGCCTGATTGTGTACAATCTGACAACAAACCTGTCCTTGGATGAAGGCTTTGTGCAATGGGACGGGCAAAAGTGGAGCCAGGTCAACTATAACAAACCGCTTGTAGTAGATAGAACCGTACAAAAAAAGCTATATACCAATCCAACAGCCATCGACGCCAATTCCGTAAAGGTTGATAACCTGGAAATCACCCTGGGAAGCGACCTTCATCAAGGTAACCCGGCTTATTATGCTTATCCCAAATTCAGGAAAATTACTGCCGACAACATGAAGTACAGCTATCAGATGGCGCAATACTGGGAGGATAGGTACCCCACCACCCCCCCCTACATCCCCTCCTACGCCGGATTTAGTAACGACTTAAGCTCTTCCAGCTTTAGTCTTGGTACTGGCTACCAAGGCTTTTACCCCAACAATGACATGTCGCCCCTGGAACGGAACGAAATATGGCTGGTAAGCGACAATAAACAAGTATATCACATTCAGTTCTTCGTATTAGGGCCATCCGATATTGACAAGAATGAAGTATATGCCATCTTGATTGAGAGGTTTGAATGATTCCGGTAAGGGGCTGCCTCAAGGCGAGGCGGCCCCTTACCGGGCTTTCCGCTGCAATCCCTTGCGCAGTCTATTGCGGGCTGCGCCCAAGCCTTCCCCCTTTGCCGGCATAGTTGGGGGACAGGGATACATCCCCGGCGATGGGTATTATTTCACCAAAGCCCCAAGGACTACAAATAAAAATAAAACTCCAATTACCGGATTTAAGGCTCCAAGTACCGGATTTAAGGCCCCAAGTACCGGATTTAAAGCCCCAATTACCGGATTTAAGGCTCCAATTACCGGATTTAAAGCCCCAAGTCACGGATTTAAAGCTCCAAGTACCGGATTTAAGGCCCCAAGTCACGGATTTAAAGCTCCAAGTCACGGATTTAAGGCCCCAAGTACCGGATTTAAAGCTCCAATTACCGGATTTAAGGCTCCAAGAACAAGAAATAAGGCTCCAAGGGGCGATTTCGGTACCTCATCAACGGTTCATTTGCATTCACCTTTTACATGGTTACCTGGCCTGCCTCCTGACAGACTTTTCGGACGTAGCACACGACCATCGCTTTTGACTAAAGCCGCACGCCGGGGAAACGTTTATTCCACTCCGCCGCCTAAAGCCCGGTAGAGGTTTACGGTGGCTTGTAGTTGTTCTAATTTATCACTTACCCGGCCGAGTCGGGCCTGCAGCAGATTTTGTTCGGCGTTAAGCACTTCCGTGTAGTTTGCCTCGCCTGCTTTCAGTAACTCTTGCGTGTAGTATACCGCCGTAGAGGACGCTTCTATTTGTTTTGCTCTGAATTCATTCTTTTCAAGGGAAGACTCAAGGGTGAAAAGGATATCGGAAACTTCCTGGCCGGCGCTCAATACGGTCTTTTGGAAACTGAGCAGGGCTTCTTCCTGCTGGGCTTTCGATACTTTCAGTTGTCCTGTTAACTGATTCCGGGCAAACAGAGGCTGGGTGAGGCCTCCGATAATATTTGCAAGCAGGTTTTCCGGCTTGAAAAAGTCGGACAGCGTACTTGCCCCATAACCAATCATAGAACCGGAACTTAATGTAATGGAAGGATAAAACGAAGCCTGCGCCACGTTCGTCATTTCAAAAGCCGACCGGAACCCTAATTCGGCCTGCATTACGTCAGGACGATTTGCCAGCATTTGGGCAGGGACGCCATAAGCCGGTTTTGTCAGGATAGCCTGTTCTTGAAAGGTTCCCCGGAGGATAGCCTCCGGTTTTCGTCCGAGCGTCACACTTAATGCGTTTTCTAATTGCCGGATTTGGCGCTCTAAGCCGGGCACGCTCACTTGCGTACTATATAACAATGACTTGCTTTGCTGGACAGCAGCGCTGTTCAACATGCCGGCATCCATTAAAGCCTGCATTGTTTCAACGCTTTCTTTCAGGATACCTGTCATTTCTTTCGTTATTTTCAGTTGTTCATCCAATGCCAAAAGAGAATAGTAGGCGGTGGCAATATTGGCAATCAGAGATGTTTGTATCAGGTTACGGTAAGCGTGCGAATGGAGGAACTGGGCATATTTAGCTCTATACTGCCTGTTTATTTTCCCCCAGATATCGGCTTCCCATTGTACGGCTATCCCTAAACTAAACTGATTGGAAGCAACGCCCAGCACATCTTTCTTTCCATCACTTGCCACACTGCGCATACTCTGTTGGGCTTGTCCGGTTAATGCAGCCGAAGGAAAATAAGCGGCGTGCGCCATCCCTAAAGCCGCCTCGGTTTGTTTGATACGTGTATAAGCAATACGTAAATCGAAATTCTGTTCTAATCCCTCACCTATCATTTCCTGCAGATAAGGATCAGTAAAATAGTCTCTCCAGGGAATGTTTGCAGTCATAGTGGTATCACCGGAATTTACACCCCGGAACAGATAGGCTTCATCTATATCCGGCGTTTTGTATTTATTCACCACCTGGCAGGAAGATAGCCCCAGCGAAAGAACAATTCCCGCCAGAACAATGCTTTTTATATAATTTCTATTCATAACTCTCCTTATTCTTTACTTTTAATTAGTTCGTCATTGGTATTAATCAAACCGGACTTACTAAACTTATCTTGCAGCGTCTGGAAGATAATATAGAGTGATGGAATCACCAGTATCCCGATTATCGTACCAATCAGCATACCGCCGATGGCGCTGATCCCAATTGATTTGTTTCCAATTGCCCCGGCGCCTGTAGCAACAGCAAGGGGCAATATACCGAAGATGAAAGCAAATGACGTCATTAAAATAGGGCGAAGACGGGCAACGGCCCCACTCACGGCAGCCTCAATAATATTCATTCCCTGCTGTCGCCGCTGAATGGCGTATTCCACAATTAGAATCGCATTCTTCGCCAGCAACCCAATCAACATGATAAGCGATATCTGTACATAAATATTATTTACGATTCCCGTACCCATTGACAGCCCGATAAAAATAAAGATAAATACACCCGACAAACCTACCGGTAAGGAAAAGATCACAGCCAACGGAAGTATATAACTTTCATACAAGGCGCACAATAATAAATACACGAAGATAAGACAGAGTACAAAGATCAGATAAGTCTGCCCCCCGCTCTTCACTTCTTCACGTGTCATACCGGAGAAATCATATCCGTATCCGGCAGGCAATACCTGGCTACCGACTTCTTCTACCGCATTCAGCACATCGCCATTGCTATAACCGCCAAGAAAGTTAGGGATAATCGTTACGCTCATGGATGAATACATATTGAAACGATTGAGCATTTGTGCCCCGGTAGCATCTTTTATGGTAAGAAATTCGGTTATCGGAGACATTTCACCCGAAGAGGTACGAATATAATACCTGTCCAGGTCTTCCGGTTTAGAACGATATTCGGGAGCGGCCTGCGCCATTACGCGGTATTGTTTCCCGTACAGGTTAAAGTTTGAAATATACATACTGCCCACATAGGCCTGCAATACGCCCATCACTTGTCCGAGCGTCAAACCGGCGTCTTTTATCTTAGGTATATCCGCTTCCAGTACTTTTTGTGGGAAATTCGGGTTAAAAGTCGTCATCGCCATCATTACCTCATCGCGCGCACGCATTTTGTCTAAGAATTGGTTGGTAATGCCGAAAAATGTATTTATATCGCCGCCGGTGCGGTCTTGCATCTGTATTTCCACCCCGTTGCTAAGCCCGAATCCCTGTAAAGTGGGCGTTCCCATAAAAATAAAAGTAGCCTCTTTTATGGAGTCTGTTTTCTGCTTCATAATAGCAGCCACTTCATTGGTGGTAATCTTGCGTTCGTGCCACGGGTCCATTTTTATCATGATCGTGGCATACGAACTTCCGAGGCCGCTCATGAAGTTTACGCCGGTAATATCTTGTATAAATGTTACATTCGGAATCTCATTCCCCAACTTGATCACCTGCTGTACCAACGAATCCGTCCGCGCCAAAGAGGCGCCGGGAGGAAGTGTGATCATCCCCATTGCGCCGCCGCTATCTTCCTGCGGAACAAAACCGGAAGGTATCATACGCATCAATCCGAACAAAATAACCGATGTTACGGCTATTATGGCAACCGTAATCCAGCGATGACCTCTCTTACCCAGAAAGTGAAGCGCAGATTTATATTTTTCAGTGATTGCTTTGAAGTACTTATTAAACAAATCATAGAGTTTCTGAAGCGTTTTCTTCTTTCCTCTCTTTTCATGCTCTTCTTTCGATTTGAGGAATAACGCGCAAAGCGCCGGGCTTAACGTTAAGGCATTGACGGCTGAAATCATAATCGAAATGGCTAATGTCAATCCGAACTGTTTATAAAACACACCGGATGTACCCCCGATAAAACTTACCGGAATAAATACGGCGGACATAACTAACGTAATGGATACAATAGCCGGCGCAATCTCTTTCATCGCTATCAGGGTAGCTGTCTTAGCGTCTTTTACGCCTCTGTCCAGCTGGGCGTGGACAGCCTCAACCACCACAATGGCGTCGTCTACCACAATCCCAATCGCCAGCACAAGGGCGAATAATGTTAATAAATTAACAGAGAACCCGAATAACTCCAGGAAGAAGAATGTCCCGATAATAGCAACCGGTACAGCAATCGCCGGTATAAGTGTAGAGCGGAAATCCTGAAGGAAAATAAATACGACAAGAAACACCAAAAGAAATGCCTCCAGCAACGTGGTAATTACCTTATTAATAGAAGCGCTTAAGAACTCATTCGCATCCATAATGTAATTGATCTTCAATCCGGGAGGCATAATTTCTTCAGCTTTGTCCAACTCCGCTTTAATATTGTTAATTACTTCCTGTGCATTGGACCCGGCCGTCTGGTTAATGCCGATAGCCACCGATTGCTTTCCGTTCAGGCGTGATAAAACCGTATAGTTCAATGAGCCAAGTTCTACACTCGCTACATCTTTAACGCGAAGTATTTGCCCGTTTTGTGAACGGATAATCACGTTTTCAAATTCTTCCACCGATTTTAAACGGCCGGTATACTTTAATGTATATTGAAATGTAAGGTCGCTATTCTGTCCTAATTCGCCGGGAGCAGCATCAATATTTTGTTCCTGCAAAGCCGAAAGCACTTCCGAAGGGCTGATTTTGTAGGAAGCCATCACATCCGGTTTAAACCATATACGCATAGAGTAGTCTTGCGCGCCGAACACATTGGCGTCGCCTACTCCCTTTACACGTTTAATCTGTGGGAGGATATTGATATTTGCATAATTCTGGATAAAGGTCCGGTTGTAATCCGGGTTATCGGAAGAAAGCGAAATCATCAGAATCGTACTACTTTGTTGTTTTCGCACTGTTACCCCTATCTGTACTACTTCCTGCGGAAGCAGGGAGGTGGCCCGCGCCACTAAATTCTGGACGTTTACCGAAGCAATATCAGGATTTATTCCTTGTTCGAAGTAAACCGTAATACTTGCCATTCCGTTATTAGAGGCCGAAGAGGTCATATATGTCATGCCCTCCACTCCATTAATCGCTTCTTCCAGCGGAATGACCACACTACTCATCACCACATCGGCATTCGCTCCCGGATAATTGGCGGATACGTATACCGTAGGCGGAGCTATATTCGGATATTGTTCAACCGGGAGCAATACCAGACCTATTACCCCCAAAACCACAATAAGAATTGAGATTACGGTAGATAATACAGGCCTTTCTATAAAAGTTTTTAACATTACATTCTTATTTTAAGCTTATACCTATCTATTCATTAACTTTAATCTTTTTTCCATGGGTTAGCGTAGCCACACCATCCGTTACGATTCTGTCTCCACGGTTCAGACCGTCCGTAACGGCATAGTTCTTCCCGTCGGGGAGAGATATCGCTGAAATCGTCTTTTGCGCAACAGAATCGCCTTGCACTTTATAAACCAATACCTTATCCTGTTGGGCAAATGTTGCTTTCTGTGGTATTAAGATTATATTTTCTAATGTACGGGGGATTCTTATTTTCCCACTGGTGCCGCTTCGTAATATCCCTTGTTTATTGGGAAATTCAGCGCGGAAATTAGCCGTTCCGGTGGTTACGTTTATTGTCCCGGTAATTGTCTCTATCTTTCCCTTTTCCGGATAGGCGGTTCCATCGGCTAATGTCAGGGTTACCTCAGGAGCCTTTTTTATTTTTTCAGCTTGTGTGCTTCCTTCCAGGGTGTTTAAAAACTCGAACAATGCTTTTTCATTCAGCGAAAAATAAGCAAAGACGTTACTTGTATTAGCCACCGTAGTCAATACGTTTTGATTATTCACCAAACTACCCTGGCGATACGAGATCGTCCCTACTACGCCATCTACCGGGCTCGTTACGTTCGTCCAGCCCAAGGTAGCTTGTGCATTTACAAGCGAAGCTTTCGCCTGTTCTTTCGTTGCTAAGGCCGAGGTGTAAACATTCTGATATGTTTCCAGTTGTACCTGGCTGACAATCCCTTTATCTGCTAAGGGTTTCATCCTGTCTACATTTAATTTAGCTGTATTTACCTGCGCTTGGGCACTATTAACAGCAGCCTTAGCTGTGGTAAGCGCCTGCTCGGCCTGCGGAGAATTAATCTTAAATAAAGGCTGACCTTTTCTTACCACCGAACCTTCGTCTATGTAAATAGCATCAATGAACCCATCAATACGCGGGCGGATTTCTATATCTTCTTTACCGCGGACAGTCACCGGATAAATAGATTCTAATACGGCATTTTGTATATCCACTATCATCGTAGGATATTCCGGGAGGGCAGTAGCGTTACGGTTCGGGACTTCTGTTTTCTTTCCGCAACCTGCCAATAAAAGGAGAACCGCTGCTCCCCAAAACATTTTCGTCACATTTACATTCATACCTATTAATAATTATACTGTTTCTTACTTGCTTTTATTAACGAAAAACCTTTCACAGGTTTAATCTTTCTTTTAATAATTTATATCCTGACCCACTTGCTCTCAAACTTGTACCATTCTTTAACCGTATATGGTAGCTCTCCTTCCCATACAATTCTACTCTCATAATATAATTAGTGTTAACAATAGCAGAACGATGAATACGTACAAAATCCGAAGGCAGATGTTTCTCAAAATGCTTCATTGTCTGCTCTTTTATAAATTGCCCGGAAGGAGTGAACAAAGTTACATAATCTCCACAAGCCTGAATACAGAAAAGGTCGTTTAATTTTATAATATGGATACGCCCTCCATCTTTTACCGATATTTTATCGATTGCCTCACAGGATTCTACAGGCTTGTTGTCATTGTTTATTTCCTGTTTTTCCGGTTGTACCTCTTGCACATCTTGTTCTTTCCGCTTTTTTTGTATCATCCAATACCATTGTAAAAGAATGACCCAGCATAAAAAACCAAAAAGGAAACGTAGCGGAAGGCTTCTTAGAAAAACAGACTGCCCTATTAAATCCGATAAAGAAAGGATAGAATAACAAACCCCCAAACAAATAGCCTGCACAAGCAGAGCTATAATGATTTGCGCCTGCCATACGTTTACAAAGAAAGTCAAATACCAGGCAGCATAACCGGCAACAGCCAGCAATCCTGTAGAAAGCATACTGTCTATCAGGGCGTAGGCAGGTAAAACACCGGTATACATGATCAACAATACCCATTGAGCAAACATAACTAACAGGATTAACAGACTACCTGTTAATTTACTGGCGGATGATTCTGTAAACGGATGATCCGGCATAATTAATTCTTTATCTCAATTCCGCTAAACGTTAAGTCGCCTTTTATTGTTAATCTATGTTCGTAGTCAACTGCCTGCGAAATATGGCGTTTGTCTTCACATCCGCTTAAGGTAGAGTCTACCTCTACCTGCACATTCCAGTGGGCAGGAATAAAGAGCTCTACTCCTCCAAAGGAGCAATCAATGTCAATATGCGTTTGGGGTTTTTCCAGAGACGTCTTTCGTAAATCAAGGGTAACAGACCCGAAAGACACATCAAGGTCGGCTCCTTTGAACACCGGGTCGAGAACAATATATTTGGCAGCTCCGAAACTTACATCCGCTTTTACAAATCCATCTTCCGAAGAGAGTTCTTCTGAAGTCGCATGTTCGCATCCATCCCATTTCCATCCTCCATGGTGCTTAAAGTTCCGCCGTTTAAACAATAATACAACACCTGTTATAATAAAGATAACCGGCCAATATGTACGAAACCATTCCTCTTCCACGCCTGTTATAACCGGTATCAGAAAAAAAGTACCGACTACTAAAAATATAAATCCTGCTGTAAGGTTTCGTTTTATAAGCGACGACAGTCCAAATGCAATCAACAACATTTGCCAGGATATGACAATGCGAAAAACATAATCGGAAACCAAATCCAAATTCCGCCCAAGCAACATACTGCCTGCTACAATAAAAATCAACGCCGCAACAATTGTATTAACTGTCCGATGCCAATGTGGATGTGATAGTTTACGGATAATCATTTTTTTAAATTTTAGATTTTTTGATTTATAACGCAAATGTATCTTCTTCCATAAACATTACAACTTTAAAAACGCCTGTTGGGCAATAACCACCGACAAATAACGGATTATTATCGACAAAAAAAACTCCCCCGGAATATAAGTGGAGGAGTTTTTTTCATATTTCATGATGGCCCTGTGTGTTTAATTAATCTTTCAATTTAGCTTTTATAAATTCGCGATTCAGGCGGGCTATATTTGATATCGAAATATCTTTCGGGCATTCTGCTTCACAAGCGCGGGTATTCGTACAGTTGCCAAAGCCCAATTCATCCATCTTCGCTATCATAACTTTTGCACGGCGGGCGGCTTCTATCCTGCCTTGCGGCAATAAAGCCAACTGACTGACTTTGGCCGATACGAACAACATAGCCGAACCGTTCTTACAAGCTGCCGCACAAGCGCCGCAACCGATACAGGCCGCCGCGTCCATCGCAAGGTCTGCGTCTTTTTTAGGAATAGGTATGGCATTGGCGTCTGGTATACCTCCTGTATTAACAGAGACGAATCCTCCGGCCTGAATAATTTTATCATATGCATAACGGTCTACCATCAGGTCGCGGATAACCGGGAACCCTGCCGAACGCCAAGGTTCAATCGTGATCGTAGCGCCATCATTGAATTTGCGCATATGTAACTGGCACGTCGTAATACTTGTATCCGGCCCGTGCGGATGCCCGTCGATATAAAGCGAACACATGCCGCAAATACCTTCACGGCAATCGTGGTCGAATACAACCGGTTCTTTGCCTTCATTAACCAACTTTTCATTCAGAATATCCAGCATTTCGAGGAAAGAACTGCCTTGCGAAACACCTTTCAGTTGATAAGTCTCGAAAGCTCCTTTTTCTTTCGGGCCTTTCTGACGCCAAACTTTCAGCGTGATATTTATATTTTTATCCATTGTTGTTTAGTTTTTGTAATTTCTTTGTTGACGAACTATGAATTCATAATCAAGCAGTTCTTTATTCATTACCGGTTCTTTGTCATCTCCCTGGTATTCCCAGCAGGAAACGTACGAGAATTGATCGTCACGGCGAAGCGCTTCCCCGTCGGGCGTTTGGTATTCTTCGCGGAAATGACCGCCGCAAGATTCGGCGCGGTCATATGCATCGTGAGCCATCAATTCGCCTATTTCGAGGAAATCGGCTAAACGCAGCGCTTTTTCAAGTTCTACATTTAAGTCTTCGGCTTTACCGGGGATACGTACGTTAGTCCAGAACTCTTTCTTCAGTTTTTTAAGCATTTCGATCGCTTCTTTCAATCCTTCGGCATTACGGGCCATACCTATATGTCCCCACATGATATGTCCTAATTCTTTATGAATACTGTCAACAGAACGTTTACCATTGATAGACGTCAAACGATTAATACGCTCTTTAATCTGATTTTCGGCTTCTTCAAATTCGGGTAAATCCGTACTGAAACGCGGTACCTGAATCTGGTCGGCCAGATAATTCTGAATCGTATAAGGCAATACGAAATAACCGTCGGCCAATCCCTGCATCAGAGCGGAAGCTCCCAAGCGGTTTGCGCCATGGTCGGAAAAGTTGGCTTCGCCAATGGCAAATAAACCGGGAACAGATGTCATCAATTCATAATCAACCCACAGCCCGCCCATTGAATAATGAAGAGCAGGATAAATCATCATCGGTGTTTCGTATGGGTTATCGTCTACAATCTTTTCATACATCTGAAACAAGTTTCCGTAACGCGCTTCTACTACATTCTTACCCAAACGGTTGATTGCTTCGGCAAAGTCGAGGTACACAGCCTGTCCGGCTCCTACACCGAAACCGGCATCGCAACGTTCTTTGGCGGCACGTGAGGCCACGTCGCGCGGAACTAGATTGCCGAAGGCCGGGTAACGGCGTTCCAGATAGTAGTCGCGATCTTCTTCTTTAATTTGCGTCGGTTTTAATTTACCTGCGCGGATCGCTTCGGCGTCTTCTTTTTTCTTCGGCACCCAGATACGGCCATCGTTACGAAGCGATTCCGACATCAGGGTCAGTTTAGATTGAAATTCGCCATGTACCGGAATACAGGTGGGGTGAATCTGAACCATACAGGGGTTTGCAAAATAAGCGCCTTTCTTATAACATTGCCATGCGGCAGATCCATTAGAAGCCATCGCGTTGGTGGAAAGAAAGAATGTATTTACATAACCGCCTGTGGCAACAACTACGGCATGGGCGGCAAAACGTTCCAGCTTACCGCTTACCAGATTACGGGCAATAATACCACGGGCGCGTCCGCCTATCTTAACGATATCCACCATTTCATGGCGGGTATACATTTTCACCTTATTCAAACCGATTTGGCGGCTCAATGCCGAATAAGCGCCCAGCAATAATTGTTGCCCCGTTTGTCCGCGGGCATAGAATGTGCGCGAAACCTGTGCGCCGCCGAAAGAACGGTTGTCGAGCAAACCGCCATATTCGCGGGCAAAAGGAACGCCTTGTGCTACACATTGATCGATAATCGAATTGGATACTTCGGCCAAACGGTAAACGTTTGCTTCGCGGGCGCGGTAGTCTCCTCCTTTTATGGTATCATAAAACAGGCGGTAAACAGAATCGCCGTCATTCTGATAGTTCTTAGCGGCATTGATACCTCCCTGCGCGGCAATAGAGTGCGCCCGGCGGGGGGAATCCTGTATACAGAAGTTTAATACATTGAATCCCATTTCGGCAAGTGATGCGGCGGCGGAAGCGCCGGCCAGGCCGGTTCCTACGACAATAATATCCAACCGGCGTTTGTTGGCGGGATTCACTAATTTCTGATGCGCTTTATAATTAGTCCACTTTTCAGCCAATGGCCCTTGAGGTTTTTTTGAATTTATCTGAGTCATACTATTTATATTCTATAAGATTACACCTATAATTACTACTTATATATACCATTACAGGCTCTTCAGGAAAAACGCAATGGTTACAAATGCAAAACCTAAGCATACGAGGGTTGCGAAAATATTGGAAATAACCTGCCAGCGTTTCAGCCAAAGGGCATTACTCCAACCGATTGTCTGGATAGCGCTCCAGAAACCGTGCGTTAGGTGAAACCATAAAGCCACATACCATACTAAGTAAAGCGCCACAATCAGCGGCTGGCCGAAATAATACTTGATAAATTCGGCTCCAGCCTGTGTAGAAACGGTTGCTCCACCCAAAGCTACCGTATGATGCCCTATTAATTCGGCGAACATCATCTTATACCAGAATTGGGAAAAGTGCAATACGAGGAAGCAGACAACAATCAACCCCAGCACAAACATGTTCTGTGACGACCATTCCACATTTTTCGGGCGGACATTTACCGCATACCGGCTGTTACCACGCGCTTTACGATTCTGCAAGGTCAACAGAATAGAGTAAAGAATGTGAATAACGAAACCGGCCGCCAACACCAGCGTTCCGGCCACTGCGTACCAATTGGAGCCTAAGAAAGAACAAATCAGGTTGTATGCCTCTTCCGAGAATACAGCCGCTATGTTCATAGACAAGTGAAACAATAGAAACAAAATAAGGAAAACGCCCGATATGCTCATTATCAGTTTCTTCCCGACAGAAGAATTAAGTAACCACATAAGATAATCTGTTTAAGTTATTTACTTATATTTATAAATTTCATTATCACTTCAAGAATACCACAAAGGTATGTTAATTCAAGTTATCAGACAAGTAGATTCCGGGTTTATTCAAATAAAAAACCTTCTTTCAGCGCTTTTCTCATCGGCATAAAGAAGCGTTGTATCAATCGGAGGTCTTCGGTTACGATTTCGGCGGAGGCTTTCATTTTATGGGTAAGGGGCAGTGTTTTGTTGTAGTTGGTGACTAGGCCGCCCGGCAGTCCTATCTCTACCCGGTAATTGTTGTCTGCCGGGACGAGGGAGATAGCGTTTACCACTCCGTCCACAATGCCGAACTCCTGGTCGGGGAAGTTATTGAAGCGGATAATCACCCGTTGGCCGGTCTTTACCTTTCCCGAACGGGCGATAGGAAGCAGGGCTTTCCCTATTATTTCTTCTTTTTTATCCGGTACGATACTGAATACGCTTTCGCCTGCATTCACATACTGGTTTTCATTCCAGTAATTGGTAAACGTAACTTTTCCTTCAATGGGCGACGTAAGGCAATAGGTCAGTTCCCATGTGTTGATTGCATTCGTCAGTTGTTCCCTGTTCGATTGTAAGTCTTGTTGCAACAGGCTTTCTTTTTCGGCCTGTTGCAGTTCCATATCCAGCAAACCGGTTTCCAGTTCTCCGATTTGGATTTTCAGGTTTTCTAAGGAAGCGTTGGTTCCTTCCAGCGAATGTTGGCTTTGAAGCATCGCGCTGCGTGCCGTTTCATGTTCAGACGGAGCGATAACTCCACGTATATAGAGCAGCGAATCGCGTTCATATTGCTGCCTTGCCAGCGTAAACTGTGCATCCATCACCTCCTGTTGCCGTTTCAGGTTATGGTAATATGTCTGATATTTAGTTATTTGTCCCTTTGTGGCAGCTATTTTCTTAGGATAATAATTTAATGTATAATACGTATTGTACTCATGCAAACTTCGCAGGTAAGAGGTATAGGCAGGTTGGATATCGCCGAGTTCCAAACCAGCATCCCAAGTCTCCTTTAATTTCATCTCATCCTCCGTCTTTGCCGGATTTTCAATCACGGCAAGCAAGGTATTGGTTGTTACCGCCTGGCCGTCCGTTACGTATAACCGGCTCATCTTCCCTGACGCCCGCGCTACTACCTGTGCCACCGGGTAGCGTCCGGTGAGCGTCATCTCCGCAACAATTACATCCGGATATGTAAAGAAGTAACTCCCTGCAAGCAATACCATGACAATTCCGAACAGCAACGTAATCCCCCACCGTACAATCCGGGACGGAACTTTTCCCATCACCTCCTGCACAGCCTCGCTTCTTATCTCAACTTCTTTATGCTCCATCAATTCCCCAATTCTAACTGGTTTTTCACTAACTGATAATAGATTCCCCGTTTAGCCGTAAGTTCGGTATGCGTACCCTCTTCAGCTATTTTGCCTTTATCCAGTACAACGATGTTGTCGGCGTCGCGTACGGTGCTGAGACGGTGGGCTACTACTACGACTGTTCGTCCGACATAAAACCGCCTGAGATGTTCCATTATCTCTTTCTCATTATTGGCGTCCAGGGCATTGGTGGCCTCGTCTAAAAAGATGAACTCCGGGTTTTTATAAACGGCGCGGGCTATCAGGATGCGCTGCCGTTGTCCCTGGCTGACGCCGTTTCCTTCCATACCGATTTTTGTGTTATATCCCAAAGGCAAACCGTCTATAAAATCACGGATATTGGCCACGGTTACGGCATGCACTAATTTCTCTTTGTCAATCGCCTCATCACCCACGGCAATATTCCTGGCAATAGTATCGGAAAAGATAAACCCGTCCTGCATAAC
>JAISXD010000021.1 GCA_031270665.1 Tannerellaceae bacterium
TTTGATAAGTATGTTGGATGTATATGAATTGCTAAGGGCAACCAAGCGAATAATTGAAAAGAAACAAAACTCCCCACCTGAATCCCATGGGCAGCTTTTGCTGAACTGGTAATATCAAGTGGGAGGTCTATTAGGAAAAGTCAACTATCGGAGACATAGAATCAGATAATTATAGGCGATTTTATGAAGAAATCTGATTTTATGCTATATTATTAGGCTATTGGGTTGTAATATACACTAATGGGTATCATTTGGATATTGAAGCAATACGACAAATCAAAAATCTGTCTGTGTCTCTATATTTGAAAACAGATTCGTTTAACCCCTCTATTTATGAGGAATTGGTTGATGTTAAAAATTCTTATTCAAAATTTAGAAAAAATTTAGATTTACTGCTTACTGATTTTCATGAGCCTGAAACTATAGATGATAGAGTAGTTTCTCGCTTAGGTATGAATTCTGTTGTAACAAAACAATCGGTAGGCTCTATAGAAGAACTTTATAGTTTTTGTCAAAAACATTTGATATATTACACTTGTCGCTCTCCTGTAAAAGTTGGACAAGCAGATAAGACATGGGGATATTTGGCAGGAACAGATGTTGAAAAGCTACAAACTATTGGTAAAAAATATGCATCACGTAATTTTACTTCTGCAACACCTAAAGGGCAATGTGGAATTTATCGGTTTGGACTAACGGTTGAAAATAATGGCGACATATATGTTTGTCCTGATGCCA
Source organism: Tannerellaceae bacterium (assembly GCA_031270665.1). Classification (GTDB taxonomy): domain Bacteria; phylum Bacteroidota; class Bacteroidia; order Bacteroidales; family Tannerellaceae; genus DFXE01. The sequence continues at coordinate 739 of JAISXD010000021.1, forward strand.
GAGAAAACTTTAATCCCATTGGTAATGTAAATAATAATTCTTTGCTAGAATTGATAGGGATCAGGAACAAACAATATCCTTTAAATTCGGATTCAGGGTACTGTTTTGTAAAGAGGCATAGAAATCCTGAATTTTTTACCAATATATAAATCAAAACACCCAATTTTACATTCTCGGGTGTAAGACTGGGTGTTTATTTTGCAATGTACTGATTATCAATATTTATTGCGGAGAGAGAGGGATTTATTCCATAAAAAAAACACTATATACGCTTCAGTAAACCATTATAATGTTGTCTGTAAACCATTATATACTTTTTACCAAACCATTATAATGGTCTACTGAAGGCATCATAATGATAGCAACTTAAGATATAATATTACAGACAGGACGGAATAGAGTAAAAGGGTCATTATTTCACTCTCACTCATCGTACTGAGGCGATTACGATGTTTGCCACCATCGTTTGGTTGAATGTGATGTTTTTTGAATTTTTGTGATTTTTTTTGCAGAAATTATCTGCCATACAAAAATTTTCAGTAATTTTACCTGTGATGCGCATAAATCAGCTTACTTTGTCGAACACCATATAATACCGTCTTTGTGGATATAGAAAATGAATATCTCATAAAAATATCTGAAGGAGACACTGCTGCCTTTGATGCTCTCTTTATTCTTCATTATCCCCGGGTGAAGAACTTTGTTGCGGGCTTGGTTAAGAATGAAGAAGATGCCCGTGATCTTTCGCAAGATATATTCTTAAAAATATGGAATAATAGAGAAAAGCTTCCGAAAATAAAATATTTTAAAACGTATCTGTTCCAAATGTCAAAAAATGCTGTCTTTGATTTTTTCAGACAAAATGCAATATTTGAGAACGATGATACAGATAATAAATACAGAATAGAAGATTATAACTCATTGGAAGAAATAGTAGAAGCCCGTGATTTGGAGATGCTTATTGATACCCTGGTCGAAACGATGCCCGAGCAACGTAAGAAAATATATAAAATGAGCCGCAAAGAAGGTCTGACCAACGAAGAAATTTCTATCCGCTTAAATCTTAGTAAACGTACTGTAGAAACACACATTTCCAATACCTTAAAGGAGATAAAAAAAATGTTGACGAGTATTCTGTTATTTTTTCATTAGTTTTTTCCATTCCGCTTACGTGTGCTTTCTATTTCGTCAGTCTAACTAATATAAAGGACTAAAAGATGCATGCAAAACATATAAATTTGCTGATTAAGAATTTCTTTGAAAAATCTTTACCAAAAGAAATTCAAAAGAAATTCAGACAATGGCTGGTAACACCGGATAATGCTGAAGAAAAAGAATCAGCTCTACTCAATTTGTGGAACTCCATCCCTTCACAGGCTGATGAATCTACTATAGAGGATTTGCAATTGCTGCATCAAAAAATAGATAATTCGGTTACATCCAAATTGAAAAAGGTAAGTATACGCTACATTGTACGCATTGCGGCAATGATTGCCATACCATTGACCTGTTCATTTCTTACTTATTTCTTAACACAGGAAAATAGTGTGAAAAATGTAAATATGGCAGAGTGTTTTGTTCCCTATGGCGAAAAACGATTAGTAACCCTGCCGGATAGTAGCCGTGTCTGGATTAACTCAGGCTCAATACTCATATATCCTGAAAAATTTATAGGAGATACACGTATGGTATATCTTAGTGGTGAAGCTAATTTCTCTGTGACCAAAAATCCGGATAAGCGATTCGTTGTCAGCACAAACAATTTGAATATAGAAGCACTGGGCACCGTTTTTAACGTACAGGCATATATTGATTTGCCTAAGATTACAGCCACACTGGAAGAGGGAAAGATCAAGGTGGAGACAAAAAAGGGCGCCAAACACTCTCTTATCCTTATACCCAATGAGCAAGCGATATATGATAATAAAAACCAGCGATTTACGAAGAAAGTAATAGATGCCAAAAGAGTTGCTTTATGGAAAGACGGATATCTCATTTTCCAGGAAGCATCCTTAGGCGATATACTACATGCCATAGAAAAACGATATGATGTAACAGTACAATTTGATTCTGGAAAATATGAAGGAAGCACCTTCACTGTAAGGTTCTTTCCTGAAGAAACTTTACCTGAAATTTTGGATATTCTGAAAAGATTTATACGGGATTTTAATTACACAATAAAAGAAAATACAATATATATTTATTAAGAAAAACACTTTATAATTACTTTCTAAAATTTGAATCTAATGTTAAAAAGAAAGCATGTTTACACATGGCTGACGGTCCTCTTTTTGTCCTGTCTGAACCATGTCTGGGCGGGGCCCAATATCAATATTGTCAACAGCAATATTACCATCAGGGCTGCATTGTATGAGATTGAGAAACAAACTGGCTATTCTGTCGGATTCGATGAAACGGATTTGGACGTAAATAAAAAGCTCTCTCTTACTGTTAGGGATTTATCTCTTGAAGATGCCTTAAATCAGATTCTGAAAGATGAGAAATGCACCTACTCTATCAAGGATAAGCATATTATCATTACAGAGAATAAAGAAAATTCTGAGCATAATCTACAACAGGATATAATAATCCAGGGCAAGATTGTGAATGATATAGGCGAACCGCTGTTTGGTGTAAGTATCGTTGTAGAAGGATCTACAAATGGTACGATGACTGACGTTAACGGGGCTTTTACTATCCATATAAAAGACGAGAAATCGGTTCTTGCAATCTCTTATATAGGGTATAATCCCCAGCGGATTATTGTTGGAAAGAATACATATATTCAAGTGAATATGAAAGAAGATAATAAATTGCTGGAAGAGGTTGTAGTAATCGGATATAACAGGGTGAGAAAGAAAGATTTGACTACGGCAGTAGTTGTAGTATCTACCGAAGATATGAACGAACGCCCTATTATTTCCGCTGCACAGGCGCTCCAAGGTAGAGCTGCCGGGGTTCAGGTTGTACAACCTTCCGGACAGCCCGGCTCTGATTTTTCTATCAGGATAAGAGGGGCAACCTCTATACAGGCCAGTAATGAACCACTTTATGTTGTAGACGGACTTCCGATGACAACAATTTCCAACCTTAGTGCAAATGATATAGAAAGCATGCAAGTACTTAAAGATGCTTCATCTGCGGCTATCTATGGAGCGCGTGCTGCTAATGGGGTTGTATTAATCACGACCAAAAGAGGAAAGGCCGGAGCCCATATTGTTAGCTTTAGCGCTTATACCGGATTTTCAAACCTTGGTAACAAAATCAATGCATTGAATACGGAACAGTATAAAGACTATATTAAAGATCTGAATAAATACACAGATGCACCCATATCTATTCCGGACGAAGAAACCAGATATACAAACTGGACGGATGCATTTTATGGGACAGGAAGCAACCGGAATTATCAATTGTCTTTATCCAGTGGTACAGACAAATTACAATATTTTGTTTCTGCCGGTTATCTGGACGAACAGGGAATCGTGGAAAAGTCAAATTTCAAACGTTACAATTTTAGGACAAATATTGACAATCAGCAGACTGATTGGTTAAAAATGGGTGTTAGCTTGTCTTATACCAAAACAAAAGGACAAAAGGTTTATGAAAACATGACCGCGATGCGGGCCGGTTCAATTCTTTCTGTTATCAATACACCTCCGTACGTGCAAAAGTGGGATACCGATAATCCAACACAATATGACGAGTTTGTTTATGGATTACGTATTCTCAGTCCGTTTGCGGCCAATGCAGCAGACCAGACATATGACAGAAGCAGGCTGTTAGGTTCCTTATATCTGGACTTCTCTATAAAAAAGAATCTCCACTTTAAAACAAGCTTTGGCATTGATGAAACAAATGCAAGAAGTTTGTTCTATCTGGATCCGGTATCCAGTTCGGAGGGCCGTTCTACAAAAGGATATGTAGGAGAAGGAAACGGTAAGGATTTTGAATGGCTTTGGGAGAATCTTCTAACATATGAGAATAAGTTTAATTCAATACACAATTTATCTGTTTTAGGCGGTGTTACACTTCAAAAAGCCAAATCGGAAGAAGGCAATTTAGCCGGCTATGACATGCTGGATTCTTATCCTGGCATCCATTCATTCGCTGCTGCTAATATTATTGACAAGGATGCTACCTGGAGCTACGGTTCCGAATGGACTTTAGCGTCCTTCTTAGGACGCGTGGCTTACGACTATGAAAGTAAATATCTGGTCAGCGCCAATATTCGTGCGGATGGTTCTTCAAAATTTGCTCCGGATAAAAGATGGGGGATTTTTCCTTCAGTATCTGCCGGTTGGCGTATCTCAGGAGAATCGTTTATGGAGAAAACAGCCAATGTTATTTCTGATTTTAAATTAAGAGCTGGATGGGGTTTGAACGGTAATCAGGAAGGAATAGGAAATTATTCCTGGCGAGCACGATATTCTGCGGGCAAGGTTCCTCCGACAACAGAAAATTCACTGCCGGGTTTATCTCTTTATTTGAACACTCCGGGCAACCGTGAACTTACATGGGAGAAAACAACTCAGACAAATGTTGGTATTGATCTAAGTATAGTTGATTCAAGGCTGATTTTTACAATTGACGCTTATTATAAACATACTAGAGATATGTTATTGACGGTTTATCTGCCAAGTTATGCAAATATTCCGGGAGGTATTGTGCGCAACGATGCCGAAATGAAAAATAAAGGGCTTGAAATGGCTGTATCTTCAAGGAATATAGATACCGGAAAATTCAGGTGGAATACTGATTTCAATATTGCATTCAATAAGAATAAAGTTACCAAGCTTGGCCTGAACAAGGTGTACTATTATGCAGCGACTTATACTACCAGCCAACCGTTGATTATACTGAGGGAAGGATATTCTCTAGGGACTTTCTATGGATATATTTCAAAGGGGGTTGATCCCGAAACCGGTAATATTATCTATGAAGACAAGAACGGGAATACCATAATTGATCCTGAAGACCGTACTAAAATCGGCGATGCACAACCCTTATTTCTTTTTGGCCTGACAAACAGTTTTTCATATGCCAACTTCAATTTGTCGCTGTTCTTTCAGGGATCATATGGAAACGATATTTTCAATGCATCAAAAATGGACATGACAGGGATGATTGACTTTCGTAACCAATCGACAGATGTACTTAAAAGATGGAAACGTCCGGGAATGGTTACAGATATTCCCCGTCCGGGAAATATAGAGAATATTTACAACTCATCAAGGTTTGTGGAAGACGGTTCATATCTGCGCCTCAAAAATATTACACTATCTTATGATTTCAGTCCTAAGTCAGTTCTTCTGAAAAGAGTAGGAATAAGTAAACTTCAACCCTATGTGACGGCTCAAAATCTGTGGACAGGAACCAAATACAGTGGTTATGATCCGGAAGTAAATGCATATGGCACACATGCTGTTGTACTTGGTGTAGACTATGGTACATATCCTCAGTCTAAATCTGTAATAGTGGGTATTAATGTAGAATTCTAAAAATACGGAATAATGAAAACACATATAAAATTAGTTGCAATCATATCTTGTCTGTTTATCACCTGTTCGTGTAGTGATTTTCTTGACAACGATCCTTTGTCTGACTTTACAGGAGACCCGCAAATTTCATCGGATTTGGAATCTCAATATGTTTCTCTGGCAGATGCTGAAGCTGGTCTGAACGGAGCTTATAATAAGTTTAAACTGGACATTTTCCAGTTTGAAAATTTCAGTTATGGAGATACACAATCCGATAACTGTTATGCGGTTCCGGGTGATGTTCCCAATGAAGAAGAAGATGGTATCCGGATAACTTCTATGAACTTGAAAACACAATTGATGTGGGCTCAATACTATGAAATGGGGGGAGCAGCTACCAATGTTATAGAGAATACCCGTTTGATGAAAACCGATATTGATGATGCTTCCCGCAAAAGAATTATCGCCGAGTCCAAATTTATACGTGCTTATGCATATTTCGATATTGTCAGAATATGGGGAGATGCACCTTTAATGATAGAACTTATTCCTTCTATTACTGCCGAAAATCTGGAAGAATTGTATCCGAAACTATATCCCGAACGTACTCCTGCAGACGAAATCTATATACAAATTATAAAAGATCTGGAAGAAGCTATCCCTGACCTCGAAAGCAAAGCACAAGGAACCTTTAAAGCAACTAAAGGTGCAGCTCATGGCTTACTGGCTAAGATTTATGCTACTCGTGGAGAAAAGTCTTCCCGTAATTACAGTAAAGTTGTGGAGTTGTGCGATCTGGTAATAAAAGACGGATATAAATTAGTCTCTGAATTTGATGATTTATGGAATCCTGCAAATAAATATACAACAGAAAGTATCTTTGAAGTATATTATGATGCCACCTCTCCTAACTGGGCATATTGGGTATTGTTCAGCGAAGCAGACGGATCTATCACATGGCATCGCTACTGTACTCCGACTCATGATTTGATAGCTAAATTTAGTACCGACGACAAACGCCTGTCTTCATCTATCGTATTCAAGGAGGTTCCGTATGATACATATTATCCTTCAGATAGCTACCCGATAGCAAATAAGATCCGACAGAAAGATTCGGAAATAATATTGATGCGCCTGGCCGATATCCTTCTATTGAAAGCAGAAGCCCTTGTTGAGTTGAATAAGGTTGGAGATGCTATGGCTATTGTTAACACTATCCGCACCCGTGCCGGACTGAAAGAGTTGTCTGTGAACTTATCACAAAATGACGCCCGTCTGGCAGTAGAACAGGAACGTCAATATGAACTTGTATTAGAAGGACAACGTTGGTATGACCTGTTGCGCAATGACAGGATGGTAGAGGTTATGCGTCAGCATAAAGATAAGAACGGTAATTTATTTTTCTCTGACTTACAGGAATTCCGTAAATTATGGCCTATTCCTCAGACAGAAAAAGATTCTAATCCAAACTTAACCCAAAATCCGGGTTACTAAAAAGAAAATATTATGAAAACATTTAAGGTATTATTTTTGTTGATTTTTATATCCGGAATGGTTATATCGTGCGGCGACGATGATGCTAACACTACTGTTTCGGTTCCTCTGATAGAATCGATGAGCATACAGGGAGGAGAAAATATAAAATTAAGGGATTCCATTTATTTTAATGCAAAGTTGAGCGATGCCGCCCGTCCTCTTTCTACGCTTGAAGTAGAACTGCTTGCAAATGATATTGTTATCAGTAGTAAATCAATACGGACAAAGGGTAATTCCGTATCCCTTGAGAACATATCGTTGTTTGTCCCTTTCGCATCCAATATTGCTACCGGAGATGAGTTAAAAGTGAATTTCACTCTGATAAACGTAGATGGAGGAGAAGCCAAAGCACAAAAGACAATAAAAGCAATCCGTCCCGAATTGGCGGAGACACTTTATCTTATCCTGAGCGATAAATCTGTTATCGAATTGTATGCTAATGAAAAAAAACCGGATAGCTATGAGTCGGAAGAAGGAATATATCCTAACACTTTCAATGCAAAAATAGCTACGGCAAAAGATCTTGCGGATGCGGAGTATATCTGGAACGCTGGTGTTGATGATAATGTTGCTGCCATTGGCGACCGATTTGGAGCGGATGTTAAATTCTCTTATACCAGTTGGTTAGTTAAGAAAATCATCTTTAATGCTTTCTCTTTCACTTTTGATGTGGAAGGCTTAAAATTGGATGTCAGGATAAATGATGTGCAGATGATGGCTTCCGGTGAATATTTTTATGCAAGCGTTGATTTCGCCAAAGATGTAGAAGTCGAAATACAGGGTATTGATAATATCGAACAGGCATATAATAGAGATTTCTTCGAATATAATCCGGGAACGGGTAAATGTAAATTCATTGGAGAGTCCGGGAAATGGGATGTATATTACTCATCGACATATAATTATGTCTGGATAAACCGGATGAGTGATGTAGCTCCGGCTACATATTGGATTATTGGGCAAGGTTTTTCCTCCACTCCGAAGTGGTATGGTGCATTTAATTCTATTGGTTGGGACCTGGAAGATATAAAGCAATTAGCGTATATGTATCCAATGGGTTCAAACAAATACCGGGCTACTATTTATCTGTCAAGCATACACGATTGGGGAGGATTCGACATCCAGGTGTTTGGTAAGCGTATGTGGGGCGCTGAGGCCGCTATTTTTGCTGATGACAGGTTTACAGGGGATAAAGAAGGCATGTTCGCAGGAGGTGCCCTTCTAGACAATATCCTGATGAGCGATGGATTTGTATCGGGCTACTACAGGCTGACTCTCGATTTATCTGAAGGATTGGAAAATGCCTGGATGAATTTCGAAAAACTTTCAGAGTAAAGATATTAAAAACGTTAAAAATATGAAGATAGTTTATATGATTAGTTTGGTGCTCCTGATGCCGGCATGCCTGAATCAGAAGAATCAAAACAATGTACCGGTATCTCTGGTTTGGGAAATGGGAAGGAATGGAATAGAACCCGGATATTACGAAAATACGTTTTATCTTATAAATAACAGTAAAGATACATTGTCCGGTAACTGGATTATCTATTACTGTCAGGTGCCATCGGCTGTAAAGCCGGATTCCGAATCGCCTGTAGTAATAGAACAGATAAGTTCTACCTATCACAAAATCTATCCGTCATCCTTATACAAAGCCATGGCTCCGGGCGACACACTGATTATTACATTCCGCTGTGAGGGTAGTATATTGAAGAACGCCGATGCCCCTGAAGGTGCATACATCGTAATGCTGGATAAAGATGGGAAAGAATCGGCTCCCCGTGATGTCTTGGTAGAAGCAATACCTTTTAAGTATGACTATCAATGGTCACGGGCGGGGGTGAGTGAATTGCCATATCCTGATGGAAATGTGATGTATGACAATAATGCCATGTTTTCCGGACAGGTACATTTAAAAAAAACAGACATTTTTCCTTCATTGAAGTCTGTTAAGGAAAAAGGGGGGGAGTTTTCTTTTACAAAAGATATATGTATCAACTATGATCCTCTCTTTGAAAATGAAGCTGGTTTGCTTAAAGAGAAACTTCGGAAGTTATATGGATGTAATATCCTGGAGAAGGCTTCTGTAACAATCAGGTTGAATAAACTCGCAGCTTCTGTTCCCAATGATGAATATTATCAGATGGAATTATCAAACGGAACTATTGAGATCAACGGAAGTAGCCCTCATGCTATCTTTAATGGAACGCAATCTCTATTATCAATGATTCATAGTAAAGAGCTGCCTTATAGCCTGCCGAATGTAAGTATAACCGATTATCCCGACTTACTTTACAGAGGACAGATGCTGGACGTCGCCCGTAATTTTTCATCTAAGGAGAATGTTTTGAGGCTGATCGACCTGTTGTCTTCTTACAAGATTAATGTTCTGCATATCCATTTAACGGATGATGAAGGATGGCGCCTCGAAATTCCCGGTCTGGAAGAATTAACCACGGTAGGAGCTCGCAGAGGGCATACGCTTGACGAAAGAGAATGTCTGTACCCCGCCTATGGCAGTGGTTGGAATGCAGATAATAAAGAATCTATGGGGAACGGATTTTACACACGTGCTGATTTCTTGGAAATATTGAAATATGCGAAAGCACGCCACATAAAAGTAATTCCTGAAGTAGAGCTTCCCGGACATGCCCGTGCAGCCATAAAAGCAATGGAGGCCCGTTATTATAAATACACCGATACCGATCAAAATAAAGCGGAAGAATATCTTTTAACGGATTTTGCAGACACTTCCCGTTATATTTCTCCACAGAGCTATACGGATAATGTAATCAATTTGGCCTTATCGTCTGCTTATCGTTTTGTTAAGAAAATTGTAGATGAAGTAAGCTTGATGTACAAAGATGCTGGAATGGAACTGACTGTATTGCACCTTGGAGGCGATGAAGTTCCTTACGGAGCATGGATGGGTTCCGCTGTTTCTATGGCATTTATGAAAGAAAAGGGATTCAAAGAAATCCGGGAGTTGAAAGATTATTTTATTGGTCAGGTTATTGCCATTTTTAAGGAAAAAAACATACAACTCGGCGCCTGGCAAGAAGTAGGTTTACTGCCGGATGAAACAGTAAACGAAAAATTTTCCGGAGATAATGTGTTGAGTTATTGCTGGAATACAGTGCCGGACTGGGGTAGCGATGACGTTCCTTACAAACTGGCAAATGCAGGCTATCCTGTCATTTTATGCAATGCCAATAATTTATATTTTGACTTTTCATACAATAAGCATCAGGATGAACCGGGAGCTTATTGGGGTGGTTTTGTAAATGAATATAATTCGTTCGATGTAGTACCATATGATATATATAAATCAGTACGATGCAACATGGGCGGAAAGCCTGTTGATATCGTAAAAGAATCGAAAGAAAAACTATCCTTGTCGGCCGATGCATTCAAGGAAATAAGAGGTATGCAGGGACATTTATGGGCTGAAACTGTAAGAAGCTTTGACATGATTGAATATTTCCTGTTCCCCAGAGTATTCGGTTTAATAGAACGGGCATGGAATACCCAGCCGCAATGGGTTAACGACCCTTATGGAGAATCCTATTCGGATGCATTAAAGCTGTATAATGCAAAAATGATGGTGTATGAATTACCCCGCCTTTCCAACATGAATTTCAAATTCAGGGTTGCACAGCCGGGTATAAAAATTAGGGATGGTATGTTACATACCAATTCACCCATTCCTGATGCTGAGATCCGCTATACTATAGACGGAACCGAACCCAATGAAAAATCCACATTATGGACTTCTCCTGTTGCATGTAATGCAAAGGATATAAGGGCTAAAACCTTTTATTGCGGACGAAAAAGCGTAACCACACGATACATAAAGAATTAATAAAATGAAACCGAGAATAATAATATTAATAAGTCTGTGCCTTTTTGTACAGATGCAGGAATTTTTTGCCCGGAATACGGATGTAGATAAACCGTTTCTGATACCTCAACCGCAGCAGGCGATATATTCTGACGACTTCTTGCGCCTGCCTGCGAACATAAGTATCAGTACTGATTTTGATATAAACGCGAAGGAGCTACTAAGTGATATATTGGGTATCCTGAATATAGAAGTAACGGAAGCTTCTAATAAGGATAGTTTCATCCGTTTCTATACGGACAGCAACCTGGATAATGAAGCTTACCGCATCATTATAGATACTGTAAGGATTAATGTTTATGCATCTGATACACAGGGTAGCCGGTGGGCTATACAAACGTTACATCAGATGATAAGGCATATTTATTTTACTTATCCGGGACAGGAAAAGCACCTGCTTGTTGCTGATATTGAAGATTATCCACGATATGCATGGAGGGGATTTCATTTGGATGTTGCCCGTCATTTTTTTACAAAGGAATATTTGCTGAAAACAATTGAGCATCTCTCATTTTATAAAATAAACAAATTGCATTTACATTTAAGTGATGATCAGGGATGGCGTATTGAGATAGATAAGTATCCTCTGTTAACTGAAGTCGGAGCCTGGCGTACTTTCAATAAATTCGATTCCATTTGTGTTCGTGAAGCGGAGTATAATCCCGATATGGAAATAGACAAACGCCTTATCCGTAAAGATTCACTTTATGGAGGATATTATACAAAAGCGGATATGAGGGAAATTATCTCTCATGCCCAAAAGTACGGAATAGAAATTATTCCTGAAATAGACATGCCGGGACATATGTCTGCAGCTATCAAGGCATATCCGTGGCTTTCCTGTACGGGAAACACAGGATGGGGTATGGAATTTTCATATCCTATTTGCCCCTGCGACCCTAAAGTGATAGATTTTGCAAAGGATATATATGCAGAGATAGCTGGTTTGTTTCCCTCAGCGTTTATTCATATCGGAGCGGATGAAGTAGAAAGAGATACATGGGAAATCAATGAGGATTGTAAGAAACTAATGAAGAAAAATAAGATGAAATCGTCGGAAGGGCTACGAACTCTTTTTGTTGAAGAAATCCATAAGTCATTACAAGCGATAGGAAAGAAAACGATTGTCTGGGATGATGCGGCTGTAAATAATATTAGTAATGATATATATATCACTTTCTGGCGCGAATGGCTGAACGAAAATGCCGATATGATTGTCCGGAAAGGCCATCCCATGATTTTTATGGCATGGACACCTTTCTACCTGAGTGACTGGCCTTCTTTTGAGAGATGGAAAGAACTGTATGAATTCGACATAACAAAGGATTTTCCGAATATGACAGATGAAAAAGTTGCGGGTTATCAGGCTTGTGTATGGACAGAGTTAATACCGAATGAAACAAGGCTTGAAAAATTCATATATCCGAATCTGCAAGCATATAGTGAATTTATATGGAGCCGTGAGCGAAACTGGGATAATTTTTTAAAAAGAATGAAATTACATAACCGTATTATGGATAAGGAGGGCATACGTTATCATTCGTATGATTAGCAGGATTTATATTTAATAGTTTATTAAAACGTTCTTTTCCATAATAAAGATTGAAATTTATGAAGAGAAAGGTGACAATATCCCTTGATATAGGAGGTACCTGGATAAAGGGTGCAGTGATCGACTGTGGAATTTTAGATAAAATACTTGAATCCAATTCTTTCACATACTTTAAAACCGAAGCTGTAGGCAAAGCCGGAAGTAATCTTTCACAGGATGCCCCGGTAGCGGTTTTTATAGAAGCATTGAAAGAGCTGTTCTCCGGTATCCTCACAACGGATATGGATATATGTGGTGTTGGCATTTCAACTGCCGGAGTGGTAAATTATGAAGGTTCGGGGATAATTTTCACAGCGCCTCACCTTTCTCCCCTTAAAGATAATAGTTGGATTCACTGGATAAGCGAATACCTGAATACTGAGGTAATTTTGGTCAATGATGCGGATGCCGTTGCTATCGGAGCGGCGTCATTGGGTTATCTCAAAGGATACAAAACAGTAGGGATAATGCCTGTCGGTACAGGGCTTGGCTTCACTGTATGGAGGAATGGGCGGCGATGGAATCCGTTTTTCAGTTATACGCTTATGGGATGTATCTCTGTACCTATGGGAACGTATGATCAGTTAGCCAGTGCGGTATCTTTTGCAAAACGACACCCCGAAGGAGATATGCACGCTTTGTTCAAAGATGAGAAGTATGCTGAGACGACAGATTTATACCTGAATAATCTGGTTCATGTTATCCAATCATCCTATTATATCTATCATACGGAAGAGATACTTTTGGGCGGAGGATTGGCTGATGCGGCTACTGCAGCGGGTTTCCCGCTGGCAGAACGTCTGAATGTATTGCTGGATAAGCAGCCTTTACTGGATGGGAAAAAGCAAAGGGTGCGTTTATTACAGGAGGGAAACACATTGCCTCTGCTTGGTGCGGCATTAGTGGGATATGGCGAAGCGGGAGTAAGGGGAAAGAAGCGCAGGAAGAACTACGATTCTTTTAGTACGGAACGGGCTTATGATTCCTCTTTGAATCTGGGAAAGATGGATTCGTCAAAACTGATTGAATTATTCTGGAAAACCGAACAAGAAGCCGGCGCTGCATTACATCATTCTATAAAAGATATATCGGATACGGCAGACAGGATAGTCAGTTCACTGCAAACAGGAGGACGGTTAATCTATGTCGGGGCAGGCACTAGCGGAAGATTAGCTGCAATAGACACCGTTGAGTTGGCTTGTACGTTCGGATTCCCGCGAGACGGGGTGATTACGCTTATCGCCGGAGGACTTGCCGATGCAGCTTTCGATATTGAAATGAATTTTGAAGAAGATGCCAGCGCCGTTCCTGAAATGCTAATAGCTTCTGTGAACAAAAGAGATATAGTTGTCGGTATCAGTGTCAGCGGTTCGGCTTATTATGTACAATCGGCATTGGCTTATGCTAAGTTTATTGGCGCAGGTAGTATATTGATTCAGGAAGAGGCAGATGATGGTAACAATTCGTTTTGTGATAAAGTAATCTCATTGCATACCGGAGGGGAAGTAATCTCAGGCTCGACGCGCATGAAGGCGGGTACTGCTACCAAGAAAGTGCTTAACTTTCTTTCTACTACAACAATGATCCGTTTAGAAAAAGTACATGGGATTTTTATGACAAATATGGAGTGTATAAATGAAAAACTCCTGCTTCGGGCGCAGCATATATTAATGAGTCTATATAACCTTCCGGAGAAAGAAGCTTTGGCATTGCTGGAAAGTACAGGGAATTCGTTGAATGAAGCTATTAAATTGACAGATAATTCCGGGTCTTTAAGTTAAGTTCGAATTAGAAGTGATATTACGAAACAAAAGGTTGCCTTTTGTTTGTTGACAGTTGTTCGGTAAATGATTTTTATAGTATAACTATCCGGCAGATCGCCTGCGAAAGCTATCTTCCTTCCTTACTATCGCCTGCTATTTATTTTGATAAGTTTTAGTTACTAAAAAAGTAGTAAAAGTGATGTGCCATCCAATATTAATACATATCTTTACCACCGGAATAATGGTGTAACCTTTTATGTTCGTAAAAGGTTAGTAAAAGGGAATCCGGTGAAAAGCCGGAGCTGTACCCGTAGCTGTAAGTTCTGTAAAACCCGGCATTCTTCATTGCCACTGAGAGAGATGAGTAGACAATTGCAGACTCTCTCTTGGGAAGGCCGTCAGCCGGAAAGGACAAGCCAGAAAACCTGCCATCGTTTTTTTTTATGCAATTATTTCGGGTAAAAATAATTGGAGAATGGAACTTGTATGCCGAATTTGTTGTTTTATATGAAAGGGCTTTGGCTCTGTGTCTGTCTGTTTTCGGCTGTTTATTCGGTTGCTCAACAGAGAGACAGTATTACTTATCGTGAACTTTCCAATGTGGAAGTGGTTGAAAAGGTGCGTCCTTCCGTCCTGCGTGAAGGCGCTCCGATTCAATTTCTCAACCAGGCGGTATTCCGGCGCTTGGGCTTGCAGAGCCTCTCCGAAGCAATCAAACGTTTTTCGGGTGTAACCGTAAAGGATTATGGCGGTATCGGCGGCCTGAAAACAGTTTCCGTCCGCAGTCTGGGAGCGCAGCATACGGCTGTAAGCTACGACGGGGTAACCATTACCGACGCACAAAGCGGACAGGTGGATATCAGCCGCTTTACATTAGATAATGTAGAAACTGTTTCCCTCTCTATCGGACAGGCCGATAATATCTTTCAAACCGCCCGGATGTATGCCTCCGCCGGGGCTTTGAGCATTATAACGCGAACGCCCCGGTTCGACAGGAAAGATTATTACCTGGAAGGACAGGTAAAAACCGGTTCCTTCGGTATGCTGAACCCTTCCCTGCGTTTCGAGCGGAAGTTGGGCAAACCATATGCCGCTTCTCTTCATGTCGATTGGCTTCGCGCCGACGGGCAATATCCCTATACATTTACGAACGGCGATATCGTCACCCGTGAAAAACGGAAGAACAGCGACATTCAAAGCCTCCGTACGGAACTCAATCTCTTTGCCGGTTGGGACAAACGGGGGGATTTACGCCTGAAAGGATACTGGTTTGATTCGCACCGCGGGCTTCCGGGCTCCGTTATCCTTTATAACGACTACCACAAGGAACGGCTTGGCAACCGGAACGGCTTCGTACAAGGCGTTTACGAGAATCCTTTCAGTCGCCGGCTTACGTTTAAAGCGCAAGGCAAGTTCGATTATTCATGGGTGCGTTATGAGGATTTCCATAGTAAATATCCCGGCGGGCAACAGAGGGATGTTTATACGCAGCGTGAATATTACGCTTCGGCGGCTTTGCTGTATACCCCCCTCGACAACTTGTCTTTTTCCGTAGCGGAAGACGCCTTTATCAATACCCTGGATGCTACTGTGCCCAAGTGTTTGTTTCCGGAGCGGTTTACTTCGTTAACGGCTTTGACTTTGCAATATAAGGATAGCCGGCTGACGGCTACTGCCAGCCTGCTGGGTACATTCATCACCGAAGCGGTAGAAACAGGCGAAGCTGCCGCCGACCGGAAGCGTCTTTCCCCCGCCGTTAGCGTCTCTTACAGGGTATTGAGCGAACAAAGCCTGCGTATCCGGGCGTCTTATAAGGATATTTTCCGCGTTCCTACGTTTAATGACTTATATTACAACCGCATCGGCAATAAAGATTTAGACCCGGAAAAGGCAACGCAGTACAACCTGGGGCTTACCTGGAGCGGAACGTTCCCTGCGATTAAGCTGGATTACCTGAGCCTTACGGTAGACGGTTATTATAACCGGGTAGACGATAAGATAGTAGCGCTTCCCACCCTGTTTATCTGGAAGATGATGAATATGGGGAAAGTGGATATCAAGGGAATAGACGCCAATCTATCCGCCCGTTTCGCCTTGTCTTGGGAGATGTTCCTGCAAACAGGCGGTTCGTACACCTGGCAAGACGCCGCAGACAAAACGGATAAAGACTCGAAAATATACAACCACCAGCTTCCGTACACGCCGGTACATACGGTGGCTGCTTTCGTGTCGTGGGAGAACCCCTGGGTAAACGTAAGCTGGCTAATGACGGCTTCCGGCAACCGTTATTCGTTACCGCAGAATATCGAAGCCAACCTAATAAAGGGTTATATCGAACAACAACTATCGTTCAGCCATATGTTTGCATTCAAACAATCGTCTCTTCGCTTGCAGGTGGAAGTGGTAAACCTGGGAAATGTTACCTACGACGTTATCCGGTATTACCCGATGCCGGGGCGTTCGTTCAGAGGGAGTATCAACTATATTTTTTAATCCGATAATAAAATCAAACGATCATGAAAAAGTTATTTTACTTAGTTAGTATCTGCGCATTGATCGCAATGCCGTTTACATTTACATCGTGTAGCGACGATGACGACGATCCTGTAACGCCGGCCAAAGGCGTAGGCAACCTCTCCTTTACCGATACGGATAAGGCGAAAGGCAAAATAGGCGGAACCCTGACATGGACGCTTCCCGACCCGGAAACCAACATTGACGATTATGTAATATACCTGGGCGGCACAGCAACAGAAAAGAAAACCAAAGTAGGCGAAACGCCCAAAGGAACCAAGTCGTACGAAATCCCTGCGGGTACCGATCTTCAGGCATTTTTGATAGTAGTTGCCAGGAATGCTTCCGGCGAGTCAATGAATATGGCTACTTTATCCGTAACAGACAACGTTGGCCTCTTCCCGATCGTAACGAATCCTTCATTTGAAGACACAGATCCCAGGTTTGGACAGATAGCCGGTACGTTATCATGGAGCATTCCGGATGATATTGAAGCGATAACCGGCTATGTTATTTATGCCGGCGATAATAACGGCGATGGCGACAGGGGAACGAAAATCGGCGAAGCGGCAGCCGGTGCCACCTCTTTCGAAATCCCCGAAGGAACCGCTTATAAAGCTTACCTGCGCATCGTAACCCTGTCAACCTATGGCGAGTCTTCTTATTCCATTGAGATTGAAGATGTGTACACTAAAGGTGGCTTCTATATCTTAAATAGCGGAAACTGGAATGAAAACAATGCTTCCCTGAGCTATTACGATTATACAACAGGCGAACTAAGTACGGACGTGTATAAAAAAGCCAACGGGAAAGGATTGGGCGATGGAGCGGAACAATTATTAATCTATGGCTCTAAGATGTATATAACCGTACCGGGTTCCAACCGGCTGGTGGTATTAGACAGGGATGCGAAAGAAATAAAGAGTATCACGCCCGCAGGCGAACCGCTGAATCCGCGTTGCATGGTAGCCGGCAACGGGAAAGTGTATGTAAGCTACTACTATGGCCATTCGGTTGCCATGCTTGATACGGCATCTCTTGAAATAGAAAAAGAGGTTAAGGTAGGGCGTTATCCCGAGCAGTTGGCTATCTCTAACGGTAAGATATATGTGGCTAACTCCGGCGGGCTTGATTATGCCGATGGTTATGCTAAAACGGTATCGGTTATCAACCAGGGAACGTTCACTGTAGATAAAGAGATAGAAGTAATTATCAACCCCACGCAATTGAAAGCCGACAGCCAGGGCGATATCTATGTTATATCTATGGGCAACTATGGCAATATAAAGAATACGCTGCAACGCATAGACGGGCAATCAAATGAAGTAACCGTTCTGGGTAATGCTACTTCTATGGCACTGGTAAATGATGAGCTGTATACATTGTTCGGACAATGGGGAGAAAGCAAGATTACCTTTAAGAAATATAACACACTGACGGAGGAAGTAATAAGTGATGATTTTATTCGGGATGCCGACGTCATATCGCCTGATAACTCGCCTGTTCTTGCCGTTAATCCCGCTGACAGGCAACTGTTGATACTCGAAGCCCCTTATGGTGCAACAAGTTCTTTATACCTGTTCACTCCCGGCGGAACATTGGAAGGAAAAGCCATCGATACCGGCGGTTATGCTTCCAAATGGATAGCCTTTGTCAATGAATAACATGAAACAAACCCTGTTTGTATGCTTCTTTTTCCTGGCTGCGGCTTGTTCGCAGCCGGGAAAACATGTTTCCGCAGCAAAGGCCGATGGACCGGATACCATCCGTTATGCAAAAGGATTTACGGTAGAAAGGTGCAACGGTTATATTGCCGTGGAAGTAATCGATCCCTGGGATACGACCCAACTCCTGCAACGTTATCTATTAGTAGACAGAGACCAGCCAATGCCCGGCAACCTGCCCAAAGGGACGATTGTACAAACGCCCCTTCGCAACATAGCCGTCTACACCTCCGTACATGCTTCCATTATCGAACAACTGGGAGAAGCGGATCGGATCACCGGCGTATGCGAGCCGCAGTATATGTCTTCGCCCGTTATCCGGGAAGGATTACGCACCGGACGAATCGCCGATTTGGGCATGGCAACCGCCCCCAACGTAGAAAAAATGATTGATATGGGCGTAGCGTATATTATAGCCTCCCCCTTCCAGAACAGCAACTACGGGCAGGCCGAGAAATTAGGCATTCCTATCATTGAAGCTGCTGATTATATGGAATCGCTTCCGTTAGGACGCGCCGAATGGGGGCGTTTCTATGGCTTGCTATTCCAGAAGGAAGCGATAGCCGATTCTATCTTCGGGGATACCGAAGGGCGCTACCTTGCCCTGAAAGCATTGGCCCAAACAGCCACGAACCGCCCAACAGTCTTGTCCGAAAAGCGGTATGGCTCCTTCTGGTACGTACCGGGGAATGACAGTTATGTGGCTCATTTCTTCAATGACGCCGGAGCCGACTATGTATTTAAAGGCATTCCCGGTTCGGGAAGCATGCCGCTGGCTTTCGAGACGGTCTTAGACCAAGCCTCCCATGCCGGCGTCTGGCTGATAAAGTACAACCAGGCAGACGAGATGACGTATAACAGCCTCCGTACCGAATATACCCCCTATGAGAACTTCGATGCCTGGAAGAACCGGAACATTTACACCTGCAACACCGGCAAAGTGCCCTATTACGAAGAATTTCCTATCCATCCGGATTACCTGCTGAAAGATTTGATCCGGGTTTTCCACCCGGAACTATTACCCGGCTACACGCCCCGCTATTACCGGAAGATGGAGGAGGTTCAAAGCGCAAACCAGTAATTAAGCTTGATCATAAATACATTGGCCGGGCAATAGTTGAATAATTCTTTTGTGTTTTGGGATAAGGAAGAGGTGTATTCCGAAGCCGTGCCGGAACGACCTTGCCCCCACACTAAATAGATGGCGGAGTTCGGGCGGTACTCCCAGCGGGTCACTAAGTTGAAGCGGAATTCCCGGAAGCTGAAATCAGGATTATCAAAGGTATACGTATCGCCGTTTGCCTCCTTTACCGAATAGGTATTATCGGCGGAATGATAGGTCAGCACATCATCTCCCAAGAGGCGGAAGCGGTTTTCGTACTTCTTGTCCATTGTATGGGTAGCCCGTTTAAATTCATAATACTTCCCCGACGATAGAAAGGGATTGCCGTAGAACTGTACGGACAGGTCGGGCGTGATACTATACTCCATACGCAGGGTAATCCCCGGCGTATGTTGCCTGAGCGAACCCATTATATAAGCTTTTTCTCCCGAAGCCTTTTCTTCCGAAGCTGCATATTCCAGCCCGATATGCCGGTAGGTATAATTCAGCCGGGCATATAATTCCAGATTCGGAAGAGGGCGGTATTTGATTGAGCCCCACGCGAAATGGGCATAGCGGTTATTCCCCAGCATCGTTCCGTGGTAGCCGCTTACCGATACTTTTTTCGAGCCGTCCGACCAAAAGATAAAATCCGTTCCCCAGCGCGGATTGAGCCGTACGGCGGGACCTCCGCGGAGCATACCGTTTTCAACAGCCGTCATATCGTAGAAACCGACCGCATAAAACCTCCACTTATTCGTAAGCGTAACGTTTCCTTCTATGCCTGCCTGTCCAAACGTATTCTTACCTCCGTAATCCCAAAGGAAGCGGTAGAAGGGGGCTACGTAGTAATCCCGCACGATGCCGTGAGGCGTATTTTCTACATAAGTTACATATCCTCTCAGCATTTTATAATTGGCGCTTTGCAGGTATCCGATGTCATTCGGGTCGAAGCCGGGCGTAACCCACACGAAGCGGTGTTCGCTCACTATTTTCTTCCCGCCCCCGCGTCCGATAACAAGCGTACCGGCATTGCCGCGCATACGGGTGCGCGAGCTATCCACCGATACATACGACGCATCCTCGCGCCGGTAATTATGTACCGCCGATTCCTGCAGGGCCGTTATCGCTTCGGCCGCGCCTTCCACATGGCTGTATTGCAGATTGCCCATAGCATAATACTCCCGGTTCTTGGTGTATTGCGTAAAATCAAAAGCTCCCGTGTAAGCGTTGCGGGGCAGGAAGGCGAGGTGGGCGTCTTGTATGGAACGGTTCACCGAAGTCAGCATCCCGCCTACAATCGTACTTCCTTCTTTGAAATCCTGTTGTACGCGGGCTACCGAATAGGCGGTCAGGGGTTGGGCTGTCAGGCTGTATGCGGCGCCGTTGTCTGTAATCCGGACTCTTTCTTTGGCGGTAATACTGTTGAGCAATCCCAGCGACAGCCCGTTCCTACTTTTGCCGGATACTTTAACGGCGCTGATGATATGCGTTTGCTGCGGCACGGAGCTATACTGTCCCTCCTTGTCGTCCGGGTTCCAGTCCGGGGAGGCCCCGATCCGGCGCGAATAGAAGAGGGATTCGCCCAGCATATTGAAAATATGCTTGCCTTCCAGAAAGAAGGGGCGTTTCTCTTCATACCAGGTCTCGAAGGCGGTCAGGTTGATGGTAGACGGGTCGGCTTCCACCTGCCCGAAGTCGGGGTTGATTGTAAAGTCTAAGGTAAAATCGCTAGAAAGGCCGATCTTGCCGTCCAATCCCGCCCCATAGCCATATTCTGTCCCTGTAGCGTATGGATTGCCGACTTCTCTTTCAGACGTCTGGAATTTCAGCGAGGCGTAAGGGCTCAGTTCAATCCGCCTTGAGCGTGGAAGCCCCGATATGCCTGTCAGGGTGGCGAAAGAGAAGACAAAGCCTTTATTATTGCGGGGAATCAGGTGTAAATGGCTGGTCTCCATTTTCCGGGCGATCACGCGAATGGCATGAAAGCCCCACGCCTGCGCCTCCTTAGCCGAATAACGAAGCTGCGAGAGGGGTATCCGGAACTCGGCATACCAGCCCTTGTCGTCGAACGACGCCTTGGCTTCCCACACAGCATTCCAGGTATAATCGTCTTCATCCGTGTTTGAACAAAGGAAGTCCGCCCTTGTCCCTCCGGCAGTCAGGGCAAAAGCAAAGCCGGTGCGCTTGTCGGCATAGCTGTCGAAGATAATACATACGGCGTCTCCCGTCACCTTGTCGCGGGGAGCCAGCCAGCGGTTTATCTTATCCGCCCCGGAATCGAGCGCGCGAAACGCTACATATATATTGTGGTTGTCGTAAAGTATCTTCAGGCGGGTCTCTTCCGTTTCCGGCTTGCCTTCATCAGGTTGTTGCTGTACAAACGTACCAGACCATTCCCCGGCATTTTCCCAACAGTCGTCGCGCAATGTGCCGTCTATTACGGGAGGGGCGCTTATCCTCTTTGCCGCCAACGGTTTGTCCGGTTCCTGTTCCTGCGCAGATAAGTCCAAAGAAAAGAAAAGTAAACATACGCTAAGCAATGATACGTGTTTCATGGTTTCAAACAGATTACATAATTAGTGTGTCGTTATCTTAATTACGTAACGGATTGTAGAAACGTTGCATCTCCCGGAAAGGAAGTTGGCGGTTATGATATTCCTTCCCGTTTATACAATAAGAGCTTTTGGGTTTCGTTATATTTGCACGTCAAAGGGCGTGTTTATGATGAAGAAGAAGATTGTAACGTACATATTATTTCTTTCGGCTATCTTTCTCCTGTTCTCCTGCAAATCGGCCAAGTTGAGTGATGCGGAAGAGAAGCAGCGCATTGGCGAATACAATGAAGCGGCCGCTATCTACCGGAAAGTTTATGCCAAAACGCCTCCCAAAGAGAGGGAGCTGCGCGGGTATATCGCTTTTCGTATGGCCGATTGCAACCGGTTGGTTAATAAGACAAGCCTGGCAACCAGCGCTTATATGAATGCCCTCCGGTATAATTATCCGGATAGCACGGTGCATCTTCGCCTTGGGCAGATGTATCAGAAAGGCGGGAAATACAATGACGCCATCAGGTATTATACCGGTTTTCTGTCGGCCAATCCGGCCGGCGCACTTGCCGCTAATGGTATAAAAGGTTCCGAAATGGCCCCTGCATGGCGGCAGAACCCTACCCGTTACCAGGTGAGACGAATGGACAAATTCAACTCGAGGCGTTCTGAATTTAGCCCGATGCTTTTCGGTAATAATTACGACCAGCTTTATTTTGCTTCGTCGCGCAGCAAAGATAAAAACGCTGCCATCAACCCGATTACCGGGCTAAATAATAATAACTTATTTCTGGTAAAACAAGATGAGAACGGCAACTGGCTCAATCCGGTGGAACTGGAAGATGAAGTGAATACGGAATTTGATGAAGGCGCCCCTTCCTTTACGGCAGATGGAAACAATATGTATTATACCTATTGCGCCCAAGACCCGGAAGGCCCCCGCACCTCCGAAATATATGTGTCCACCCGTAGTAACGCCCGTTGGGGGAAAGGCTCGCGTGTTGCGATCGTTAAAGACTCTGTAACGGCCTTAGGGCATCCGGCCGTCTCTCCCGATAGGAAATACCTTTATTTTGTTTCAGACGCTATCGGTGGTTATGGAGGGAAAGATATATTCAGGGCCCGTATGCTGGAGAGCAGTTTCGGCCCGATGGAAAACCTGGGGCCGCAAATCAACACGCCCGGCGACGAAATGTTTCCATACGTCCGCGATTCGGCCACCTTGTATTTCGCCTCGAACGGTCATCCGGGCATGGGCGGGTTAGACATCTTTAAAGCCACGATGGACAACATGGGCGTTTGGTCTGTCGAAAATATGAAAGCCCCCATTAACTCTATGGGGGATGATTTCGGCATCACGTTTGCAGGGAATAAAGAAAAGGGCTTTTTCAGCTCAAACCGGAACGATGCACGTGGGAGCGACCATATTTATTCGTTTGAACTACCCGTCGTCACCATCTTTATCGAAGGCGTCGTTTTCGATATAGACGAATACCCGATAGAAGAGGCTACCATACGCATCGTAGGGCGCGACGGACTGAATGTAACCGTGCCGGTAAAAAAAGACGGCGCCTACCGCGTAGAGTTGGAACGGGATATTAGTTACGTGATGATGGCAAGCGCACGCGGCTACCTGAATCAGAACTTTGAGTTACGGACAGGTGCCGAAGAGAAAAATGAAACATACCTGGTGGATTTCTTCCTTTCGCCGCTCCATCGCCCGGTTGTGATAGAGAATATCTTTTATGCTTTCGACAAGGCAACGCTACGCCCCGAATCAAAAGAGGCGTTAGACGAACTGATAAAGATGCTGAACGATAACCCGAATGTGACCATCGAACTCGGCGCCCATACCGACAGCAAAGGAACCGGCGAATATAACGAACGGTTGGCTCAACGCCGGGCGCAGTCGGTTGTTGATTACCTCATTGCCGGAGGCATTGCCGCCGATCGCCTGGAAGCGAAAGGATATGGCGAGAACGTCCCTAAAGTGGTCGATAAGAAAATGGCCGGCGAATTTGATTTCCTGACGGAAGGAGACGTCCTGACGGAAAAATTTATCCTTACATTAACTCCCGGACAGCAGGAAACAGCCGATCAAGTCAATCGCCGTACGGAGTTTAAGGTATTACGCACAAATTACGACTTGTTTTAAACTTTAACCGGGGAAGCTGTTTCATGCTTCCGTATCGTTGAAATGAAAAGGAACTATTTCTTACTTATTATTCTTTTATTCGTAACAAAAAGTAGTTACGCAGAGGGCATTGCGGTTTCCGACAGCCTTTCTCCCGTAAAGAAGACGCCGCCTCTCCGTTTTTTATCGTTTACCGGGATGGGGGGTACTGTTTTGCCCACCAACGATTATATACGCGAAGGGAATCGTATCCCCTGGTATAGCGCCGTATCATTCAAATTCGGAACGTATTCCACCGGCGACAGTTGGGAAGATTTCGCCTATGGCATGCCTTACAACGGTATCGGTATCTATACGGTTAAGTTCTTTAATAAGAAAGCGCTCGGAGTCCCTGTTTCTTTATATCTCTTCCAGGGAGGCAACTGGAAAAGATTTAACTCCAACTGGTCGCTAAAGTATGAATTTAACCTCGGCATGTCTTTTAACTGGAAGCCATACGACATATTCGATAACCCGGATAATATAGCTTTAGGCTCTGCATCGAATGTGCATGTGGGAGCCAATATCTATATGAAAGGGAGATTGAATAACAGATGGGATTTGCACATGGGCGTGGGAGCCGCCCACTTTTCCAATGGCGCACAACGGCTTCCCAACAAAGGCGTCAACCTCTTATCTCCTTTCGTGGAATTAGTTTACAACTTCAATACCGAAGCCGTTGATTATTCCAAACGCGCCGGATTTACTCCTCCTCCATTAGAAAAATGTATTGATTACGACGTCCTTTTTACCGTTACTTCCCGGCAGATACGGGTAGATACCGCCGGAACGGGCTTACCCCAACGCATATTAGACAAGAACTTTAAAGTGTTTGGGCTTAGCTACGCCACGCTGTTTGTAAACAGCTATAATTACAAATGGGGGCCCAGTATAGAAATGGTATACGACGAAAGTTCCGGCGTGAAAGTATGGCGCCAGATACACCCCCAAGACGGGCAATATTATGACAGGGTGAAGCCGGGTCCTATTTATAAGCGTTTCTCTGTCGGGCTCTCTTTGAAAGGAGAAATGACTTACCGGCGCGTCTCTTTCTTTGCCAATATGGGCTATAACCTGCTCCACGGGAATACATATGATTACCGCGTCTACCAGATAATAGGAGCGAAAGTCTATCTGAAAGACAATATATTTGGAGCCTTTGGCATTCGCGCCGGCAAATTCAGCAAAGCGCAATATTTATACTGGAGCATCGGCTACACAATAAAAGGCACCCCTCTGACAAAGAAAGACAGATATATCAATCACATTCTACCGTAAATTTATAGATACATTCGCTTGTATAGGTTTCGCCGGGGCGTAACACCGTGCTTGGGAATTGCAACTGGTTCGGACTATCGGGATAATGCTGCGTTTCCAGGCAGAAAGCTCCCCGGTGCGGATAAGTTACCCCATGTTTCCCTTTGTCGGCGCCGCTCATAAAGTTTCCGGTATAGAATTGTACGCCCGGTTCGTTTGTATACACTTCCAGGCCGATGCCGCTCTTTTTGGAAACAGCCTTTGCCGCCAATGTATGGATATCCCCTTTAGCGTTCAGTATCCAATTATGGTCGTAACCACGGCCTCTCGTCAATTGTTCGAACGAATCATCTATATGCGCCCCGATAACTACCGGCATACGCAAATCCATCACTGTGCCTTCTACCGGCTCAATCCCTACGGGAATAAGCGTTTCGTCTACCGGCGTATAATGATCGGCATTGATCAGAATGGTTTGATCCACGATCGGCGTGCCGGGATCGCCGGATAAGTTAAAATAACTATGATTGGTCAGGTTAACAAGGGTCGCTTTGTCGGTGGTAGCCTCATAGTTAATAGCAATCGCATTATTGTCTTTCAATGTATACGTAACCTTTATATCTAAGTTGCCCGGAAAACCGGCTTCGCCGTCCCGGGATAAATAAGTCAGTTCCAACACCTGGCTGTTTACCAGCTTAGCATCCCACACACGCGTATGATAACCGTCCGGCCCTCCGTGAAGGCAATGCCCGTTGTTATTCTGCGGAAGCGTATACTCCACCTCGTCAAGAATAAATTTCCCATGAGCGATACGGTTGCCATAACGCCCGATCAGTGCGCCGAAATTCCCGTCGGATGAAGTATAATCTCCGATATTATCATATCCCAACACCACATCCGTCATCTTTCCATTCTTATCAGGCGCCATCATCGATACCAGACGTCCTCCGTAATTCGTAATACAAGCTTCCGCCCCATTACTGTTTTTCAATACAAATAAAGCCGTAAGCTTCCCATCCACCATAGATACAAAGTCTGTCTGCTTTAACCCCGAAAGTGTAAGTTCTTCTTTTTTTTCACCGCAAGACAGTAACGCCCCTATTGCCAAAACGGAAACAATTAGTTTCTTCATATTCCTATTTATTTGTAGTTAATTAATAATCGTTTGATAGGTCGCAAATATACGTTTTTCTTCCCATATCCAATAACGATATGCTATTTTTCGCAGGGGCGGCAAAAGGAGAAAATTCCTATGTTTGAAACCGGCAAAGAGGGATAAATAGCAAAGAAATAAGCGATATCATTTTAGTTAACTTTGTATTTGAAAGAATAACAGAGTATAAAGATCAACAATATAGCTTATGAAACAAGTATAAATTAACGAATTAGATTTCAAGGGACAAACGATTTATGTAGGCATGGATGTCCATTGGAAGAGTTGGCCGGTCGCCGTGTTATCCCCCGGTTTACAAGATGGGTTTCTGTGGATTTTAAATGAAAAAAAGACCCTGCCGCCGGGCGGCGAAGTAACCACGGCAATACGTGCGGGAAGAACCGGAACTGCCGGTTCTTTATTCAAATTAAAAACGCCTTCCTGTTCTAAGCGGCGAATAATTTCTATCCGCCCGCGCAACATTATCGCCAATCCCAATTGCACAACAATCCCAATGGTTGTTGCATTAAAGGCCATTGAAAAACTGTCGCACATCAAACGTGTGCATGTATCTACCTACCAGGCGGCAAGCGGCGCCGGAGCAACCGCCATGGTCGAACTGATCAAACAATACGAACAAATCCTGAAGGAACTGTA
Organism: Tannerellaceae bacterium; assembly: GCA_031270665.1. Lineage (GTDB taxonomy): Bacteria > Bacteroidota > Bacteroidia > Bacteroidales > Tannerellaceae > DFXE01. Next base: position 28,139 of record JAISXD010000021.1, read on the forward strand.
ATATATTCTTTATATCAGATAGTTACAAGTAAATGTAGCGCAAGATGTAACGAAATTTATAATTTCCTATGTATTTTTCTTTCTCAACTAATTTCAGTTGTAAAATACTTTCAATCTCTCGTCCAACTAAGAGACCTATTCTTTTCTGTATTTTGATTTTACATATCCACACACTTTATCTAACTCACCAAACATTGTGTCATTTTTAATATTAAGCAAACATATATCATCGAGTATGTTCTTTTTCTTCGAATTACTTATACTTAAAGCATTACACCTTATATCTCCCCAGGCTTCTGAAAGCATTTGTTTTGGAAATAATAAAAAAGAACCACTTTGACTTATTATTCTAACATTATCGAGTTTAGGTTGTACGCAATAAATATTTTGAAATGTATAATACTGCATACAGTCTTGAAAATATGGTTTATCTTGATAAATTTCGTGAAGTAATCTAGAGTCTTTGACCGTCCCCAAAACAAAATTAACAGCATTCATTTCCCTCATAATACTCTCTCAAGTGCTTTTGAAGGACTTCTTTAGGTATTAACTTCTGTTTGTATTCTGCAACCATTGTTGGGCTAAGGCTGCGACTAAGGCTATATTCTACCGCTTCACTGTCCGCACTTTTACAAAGCAATATGCCAATACTCGGATTTTCATTTGGCTTCCGAACATCCCTATCAAGAGCTTCTAAATAGAAATCAAGTTGTCCCATATATTCTGGTTTGAATTTGGTTGTTTTAAGCTCCATTGCAACCAAACATTGCAATTCTCTATGAAAGAACAGTAAATCAACTTTGTAGTCCGTCATTCCCACTTGCAAACGATACTCATTTCCCATGAATATAAAATCTCGTCCCAAGTCAAGAATAAAGTTCTTCATTTGCTCAATCAAGCCTTGTTGTAAACTCTTTTCGCTGTGTACTTCGGGCAAATTCAAGAAGTCAACCATATAACTATCCTTGAATAGCTGTTTTGCAGATGGGTATGTTTCTTTTAATTTGATAGATTGTTGTTTCTCCCCTAAAAGGCTACGTTCATATACACTAGATTCGATTTGACGGCGTAATTCCCGAACTGATAGACGTTCTTTATGTGCAAGAAGAATATAGAATAAACGCTCTTCATTTAGTTTACACCCCGATAGTATTTCGATGTGGGACGACCAATTTATTAAAGTCAAAAAAGATAATATTTTGTTTTCCTCTCCAATTTGTGGCGACACTGTCCCCCCAATTATATTGTCCTTAGATACACTGTTTTGTATTTGTGGTGATGTTGTCCCCACAAATTCGTCATCGCTATATACATCATAGAAATCGACCATCCGATATATGGCTCTCCTATCAAATCCTTTTAAATCGGGTTGCTCCTTTTTCAATTCCTTGTATTTTACCGGAGGCAACCCTTCCAGAACATCATGGGGACGTTCGTTATTGTAATCTTTGATAAATTCATCCGTTATATCCCTAACATCATCTATCCGGTCAAAAATGTAAGCATCTAACACAGATTCTCGATAGGTGCGATTAAAGCGTTCCACATAGCCGTTTTGCATAGGCTTTCCCGGTTGTATATAATCAAAATCAATATCCATCATCTTACTCCATGTTTGCATCAAATGGGCAATTAATTCCGGGCCGTTATCCATCCGAATACACTGTGGTTTACCATGACGATTAATCAAATACCTGAGAACCCAGACCACACGACTGCTTTTTATACTGTAATCAACTTCGATAAACAATACTTCCCTGTTATAATCATCAATCACATTAAAACTGCGAAAATTACGGCTGTTGCTCAGCGTATCACTCGTAAAATCGATGCTCCAAGACTGGGTAAACCCATTAGGAACAGCCAATGGCTTCTTCTCTCGAGACGGTAAGCGTTTCTTTGTTTTTCTTCGCAAGCTTAATCCATTACTTTTATAAATGCGGTGTAGTTTCTTATGATTAACAACAACTCCTTGATTACGCAAGCGATAATAACTTTTCCAAAAACCTTCGCGGGGATGATTTCCTGCTTGTTGGAATAAAAGATCCACTACTGTCCACTAAAAAAATGGACGCATTAGTGTCCACTAAAAAATCACATAATTTCTTTGAAATAATTGATATTCAGTTTGTTGCAACGAATTTTGGAGCGCAACGATTTGAATTTACTTTTGCGGTCTGAATCAGACCGTTATGAATAAAGACAAATATGTTTTTGCCCAATTAGTTTCCTTTATGGATAATTTCAAATTTCTGCGCA
>JAISXD010000033.1 GCA_031270665.1 Tannerellaceae bacterium
GAAGCGGCTATTTCCGTCAAATTGATTGTTATTTCTTCCCGGTTCAATAAATCTTCAATCCGTACTTCCGGCAGGTTTATGTAATTTACTTTTCCACTTTCTATTTCATTGATGGATGGCGCCAATAACATTTTCACCCGTTTCTTTTCACAAAAACGAACAAAGCGTTCGTCTTCATATTTCACAGAACGATAATCGGGAAACAGCACCGCTTTAACATACAGGCTGTCTACAAGCCTGCTGAAGGCTTCCTGCGTTTCAATGGAATACACGCGGTATCCACTGATGCGGATCGATCTGTTTTTCCCGTTTGTCAGGCAACCGATGATACGGTAATTCCCTTTCATATTTTGTAAGGAAGAAGTCAGTAAATCCACAGAAGAAGCCTCCGTTCCGCAAATCAACAGGTTATCGCTGTTTGAAAATGTTTTATCCCTGATATAGTTATAGGCAAGGATCAATATCACCCGGAAAGTGGTCAAAATAAAATAGGTTCCGCATAAATCGATCAACAATTCCAACAAGACTCCTTTGGGGGTTGTCCATTTGGCAATAAACAACTCTGTCAATAAAAACAAAACAGCCACTTTAACAAAAACGGCTGAAGCAATCCGCCCCGACTCAACAAACGCTGAATGGCGGATAACATTTTTATATGTTTGCAAACCCAGGAAACTTAGGATACTGCCTGCAACAGAGAAAGAAAAAAGCCGTAGGACAGTCAAGAAGGAAGCATCAATGTAACTTGTAAAATAGCAGGTAAACCCCCAAGCTATAGCGGTGGCTATTGTTGATAACAGTACATCTGAAATAAAAACGATCCAACGGTTAATATACTTCAGATGAGACAGATTCGTCAATAGATTCCTTATCCCCATTTTATCGAGTTTATTAACAGTCAGTTTTTTCTTACGGTAAAACAAAAAGCCATGCGGGAGAATAAAAGCAGCGACACAAACGGCCAACAAAAAACTCCCAAACAGGAATAATAGTTGCATACAAATTCAATCAGGTTTAAATACACACAAAGGTTCGTCAGTCCCAAATAAGCGGAGTACCAACACACACACGAAAAAAGCCACTCTTTGATTATATTAATCGCAAAGTTTTTTTGATGATTTTTTAAATCACGGGGCAAATTTAGTAAATTAATTTATACTGCAAGTCTTTTCATAGAAAAACTTGTGGTATGGACTGAAAGGGAGTACTTCCTTTCGGGCGGAGATAGAAGGAGAGGTGTTTATTATTCCTTCAAAAATCCGTTATGATGTCTTCAGCAAACCATTATAGTGTCTTTCGTAAACCATTATAATGCTTTTACTAAACCACTATAATGGTTTGCTGGAGACACTATAATGATTTTTTTCCTTTCGGCAGTCTGTAATTCTGAGTTTACACAAACGTAGTTTTAAGCGCCAAATCACTATCTTTGCCTCAGGTATGGAAGATATTATCAGAGATATGCGAAGCAGGCTTCGCCGGGTTATGAATGGTGTGGCCTCTGCCGGTATGCGGGCGCAGGGTATTGATTATAAACTGAACTTCGGGGTGGCTCTGCCTCAAATAAAAGAGATGGCTTTACTGTATACAAAGGACGCTGTCCTGGCGGAAAGGCTGTGGAAAGAAGATGTACGCGAACTGAAGATTATGGCTACTTTGCTACAGCCTTATGAGGCGTTTACCCGTAAGCAGGCCGAACGGTGGGTGGCGGATATCCGGTATGTGGAAATCACCGAACAATATTGTATAAATTTATTGCAGTACCTTTCTTTTGCCGATGCATTGGCTGCCGGCTGGATTCACAGGGAAGAAGATTTTGTGCAGGTTACGGGATTTCTTTTATACGCCCGTTTGTTTTCCGCTAACTACCGGTTATCATCCGGACAAGAGCCCATTTTTTTAGATACAGCCCGCCAGGTGATGGATAAAGGAATTTCCCGCCCGCAGCGTTCGGCTGTTTTAGCGTTAAAACGGTATGGAAGGCAAAGCCGGCAACAGGCAGACCGGGCGCTCCATTCCATTGCCGGTTATGCCTGTTGCGGCTCTCCTGAAAGACAGGAATTTTACAACGATATTAAATTTGAGTTTGATTATTATTTTAAACATTCATAATTCCCGATTCATAATTCTTTTAATTTAAGAAGAAAAACGTATCTTTGTCATTTGCGTGAAGTCGCCATTTTATGGACAGCAGATTATATAAAGAAATACAAGAGAGTTTCACTAACTATTTAACAGAAAAGAAACTTCGAAAAACCGAAGAGCGTTGTACCATCTTGGAGGGAGTATGCGCTTTTACGGGACATTTTAATATGGTTATGTTGTATAATAAAATGAAAGAATCCCGCTTCCACGTAAGTAAATCAACTGTTTATAACACATTGAATGTGTTGCTTGACGCCGGGATTGTGGTAAGTTACCAGGCCAACTCCCTATCGGTACAGTATGAACTGAAAAAATATGCAGAGACGCACTCGCATCTTTTCTGCACAAAATGCGGTTCGATCCGCGAAATCAAAAACATGCATGTAAAAGGTTGCCTGAATACACTGAAAACGCCCGGGTTCACGCCTGATTTCTATTCATTGTATATTTACGGGATATGCCGCAAATGCAAAAACAAAATTCAGAAAGAAAGGACGAAACAAAACAAATAGCTTAGATAAAGTAAAATGAAAGTAGATGTTTTATTAGGATTACAATGGGGCGATGAAGGAAAAGGGAAAATAGTAGACGTACTAACGCCTATGTATGATATTATAGCCCGTTTTCAGGGAGGCCCTAATGCCGGGCATACATTAGAGTTTAACGGACAAAAATATATTTTACGTTCTATCCCGTCCGGCATTTTCCAGGGCGGGAAAATAAATGTGATAGGTAACGGGGTTGTGCTCGACCCTTTCTTATTCAAACAAGAAGTGGAAGCGCTGGCCGAAAGCGGGCACGACCTGACAAAATGCCTGTTGATTTCAAAAAAAGCGCATCTGATCCTGCCTACACACCGTGTACTGGACGCCGCCTATGAAGCGGTAAAAGGAGACGGGAAAATAGGGACCACCGGAAAAGGCATCGGCCCGGCTTATACGGATAAAATAAGCCGCAACGGCCTGCGCGTAGGCGATTTGCTTCATAACTTTGAACCCAGGTACAGCGCTGCAAAAGCAAGGCACGAAGCTATATTAAAGTCGTTAAACTATACATATGATATAAAAGAGCTGGAAGCCGAATGGCTGGAAGCGTTGGAATTTTTAAAGAAATTCACCCTGACGGATAGTGAACATACGATTAATAATGCACTGAACGAAGGTAAATCTGTATTGGCGGAAGGTGCACAGGGAACTATGCTTGATATCGATTTCGGTTCTTACCCTTTCGTTACCTCTTCCAATACGGTATGTGCCGGATGTTGTACCGGTTTAGGGGTGGCTCCACGTAATATAGGCGAAGTATATGGCATCTTTAAAGCATATTGCACACGTGTAGGCAGCGGCCCTTTCCCTACGGAATTGCTCGACGAAACCGGTGAAACGATTTGCCGGACAGGAAAAGAATTTGGTTCTGTAACCGGGCGTAAGCGGCGTTGTGGCTGGATCGACCTGGTTGCCCTTAAATATGCTGTTATGATAAATGGCGTTACCCGGCTTATCATGATGAAAAGCGATGTGCTGGATGGTTTTGATACGATAAAAGCCTGCGTGGCTTATACTATTAATGATAAAGAAGTAACGGAATTTCCTTACGAAGCGGATGATTCGCTCGAACCGGTTTATGTAGAATTATCCGGCTGGAAGACAGATATGTCAAAGATGCAAAGCGAAAACGAATTCCCCGAAGAATTTAATGCTTACCTTTCTTTCCTGGAAGAAGAATTAGGAACGCCGGTAGAGATCGTTTCGGTTGGCCCGGACCGCGAACAAACAATCATCCGGTATCAGGAAAACTAAAAAGAGAGAAATTTGTTGTTTAATTAAAAATAAGTAGAACGTATGTCAATTTATTGGATTATATTTATTGGTACAGCCCTTTTAAGCTGGTTGGTATCACATCGCTTGCAAGGCAAATTTGAAAAATATTCAAAAGTTCCCCTCCCCAATGGGATGACCGGAAAAGAGGTAGCCGAGAAGATGCTGCGCGATAATGGTATTTATGATGTAAAGGTAATTTCGACCCCGGGGCATTTAACCGACCATTATAACCCGGCAAACCAAACCGTAAACCTGAGCGAATCCGTTTACCATAGTAATAGCGTAGCGGCAGCGGCTGTTGCGGCTCATGAATGTGGCCATGCCGTGCAACATGCAACGGCTTATGCGCCTTTAAAGATGCGTTCGGCGTTAGTGCCTGTTGTTAGTTTTTCTTCCAACATTATGACATGGGTACTGTTGGGCGGTATGATTTTACTAAATACATTCCCCCAATTGTTGCTTTTTGGCATTATCTTGTTTGCAACAACAACATTATTTAGTTTTATCACCTTACCGGTGGAAATCAACGCCAGCCAACGCGCCGTGGCTTGGTTAAGCGATGCAGGTATCACCAATGTCAGCACGTACCCGCAAGCCGTTGATGCGTTGAGATCGGCAGCCTATACGTATGTAGTAGCAGCGCTGGGTTCTTTGGCTACCTTGTTGTATTATATCATGATATTTCTCAGCGGCCGGAGCCGTGATTGAGAACCTGTATTCATTTTTATTTATGAAACGATTGGTTAGTGGCTTTTTATTCTTAACCCTTCTGTTCGGGAACGCTTTGGCACAGCAGGGGAGCAAGCAGGTAAACCTGAAAGATATTACCGATGGGAAATTCCGTCAGGCGACGGCTATTGGCGAAATACGCCCCATGCCCGGCGGAGCGTATTACACTGCCATGAATATAGAGCGGAATATGATCATTAAATATGCTTATCGCACGGGCAATCCTGTAGATACCTTATTTAATGTAAAGAAAGCCCGCGAATGTACATTCGATGATTTTGAAGGATATGAAATAGCAACTACCGGGCACCGTATTATTGTATGGCGCAATACGGAGCGTATCTACCGCCGTTCATTCAAAGCCGATGTGTACGACTATGATGTGCGCCGGAATTATGTAATGCCCCTGTCCGGCGAAAAAGGAAAAGTAATGATCCCTTCTTTTTCACCCGACGGGCGTATGTGCGCTTTCGTGCGCGATAATAACATATGGGTGAAGAAATTCGATTTCGACACGGAAGTACAAGTTACAAAAGACGGAGAAGCAAACAAAATTCTGAATGGCGTAACAGACTGGGTATATGAAGAAGAGTTTAGTGTCACGAATCTGATGGCCTGGTCGCCGGACAGCGAGGTTTTAGCTTTTGTACGCTTTGACGAAACAAATGTACCGCAAATGTCTATGCAAATCTATGGCGATGATCTTTATCCCGGATACTATAACTTTAAGTATCCCAAAGCCGGCGAACCGAACTCAAACGTATCGTTACATTCCTATATCGTTGATACCCGCGAAGTAAAGAACCTGAACGTTCCCGGTGAAGGAGACGGTTATATCCCAAGAATCACTTTCACGAACGAGCCGGGCCAATTGGCCGTCATGACACTGAACCGGCATCAGAACATGTTCAACATGTATTATATCAATCCTAAAAGCGGCGTAGCCCGTTTAATACTGAAAGACGAAAACAAGGCTTACATTAATTCGGGTTGGCTTACATCTATCCGTTTCTATAAAGAAGGATTTACCTATGTGAGCGAAAAAAGCGGATATGCCCATGTATACCTTCATTCGCCCACCGGCGTTGTATTACGCCAGGTGACAAACGGCAACTGGGATGTAACCAAGCTAAACGGATACCATGAAGCCACACAAACCGTATACTATGAATCGGCGGAAGAAAGCCCTCTCCGCCGTGCAGTCTATACGATAGATGCGAAAGGGAAGAAAACAAAACTATCGACAGCCGAAGGCACCAACAGCGCCGTATTCAACGATAATTTCACCTATTATGTAAACAGCTATTCCAATGCGAATACCCCTGTTACCGTCACGGTTAACGAAACAAAAACAGGCAAGGTGGCAAGGGTATTACAAGACAACGCCCGTTTAAAAGAACAATTGACCGAATACGCCTACTCGCCGAAAGAGTTTATTAAAATCCATACGGCTTCGGACTATGAGCTAAATGCCTGGATTGTAAAACCGGTAAACTTCGACTCCAACAAGAAATACCCTGTACTGATGGTACAATACAGCGGCCCCAACTCGCAACAAGTAGTAGACAGTTATGGTTTTGACTGGGAGCATTACCTGGCGTCAAAAGGAATGATCGTTGTCAGCGTAGACGGGCGTGGAACCGGGGCAAGAGGCGAAGTATTCCGTAAATGTACTTATTTGAAGATGGGCGTCATCGAAGCTAAAGACCAGGTGGAAGCAGCGCGGGAATTGGGAAAACTACCTTATATAGACAAAGACCGCATAGCTATCTGGGGATGGAGTTTTGGAGGATACACTACATTAATGGCCATGAGTACCGGCGATGGAGCGTTCAAAGCCGGGATTGCGGTAGCTCCTCCAACGGATTGGAAATATTATGATACCGTCTATACCGAACGCTTCATGCGGACGCCCGGGGAAAACTTTGAAGGTTATGCCGCAACGTCTCCTATCCGTTTGGCAAAAAGCCTGCAAGGCAAGCTTCTATTAGTTCACGGAACAGCAGACGACAATGTGCATTTCGCGCAGACGATGGAGTATGCCGAAGCGTTGGTGCAGGCAAATAAACAATTTGAGATGCAGCTTTATAAAGACCGTAATCATGGTATTTCGGGAGGCAATACCCGTTACCACTTATATACCCGGATGTCTAACTTCTTATTTGACAACCTGTAAATGGCGGAACGGGTTAGAAAACCGGATTGGTTAAAAATACGGTTGGGTGGAAACGAGCGTTTCGCGCAAACAAAAAGTATTGTAGAGTCACATTGCCTGCATACGATATGTACCAGCGGCAAATGCCCGAACAGGGACGAATGTTGGAGCAAAGGCACGGCTACCTTTATGATAGGAGGCAATATATGTACCCGTTCGTGTAAATTCTGTAATACCCTGACGGGAAAACCCTTGCCCTTAAACCCGGAAGAACCCGCCCGGGTAGCAGAAAGTATCCGGCTGATGAGCTTGAAACATGCGGTTATCACATCGGTAGACCGGGACGACCTCCCCGACTTAGGCGCCCGGCATTGGGCGGATACCATACGAATGATAAAAAAAACAAACCCGGGAACGACCCTCGAAGTATTAATCCCCGATTTTCAGGGGAGAGTAGGATTGGTAGATATCGTAATCAACGAGTCGCCCGAGATTATCTCTCACAACATGGAAACCATTAAGCGTTTAACGCCTGCCATTCGCAGCGCCGCCCGGTATGGTACAAGCCTGTCTGTTCTTCAACATATTGCACAGAGAGGAATAACGGCCAAAACAGGAATTATGGTGGGCCTGGGAGAAACCGCAGAAGAGGTAGAAGAATTAATGGACGACGTGCGATCTGCGGGAACCTCCATCCTGACAATCGGCCAGTATTTGCAACCGTCCGGGAAAAACGTTCCCGTTTCGGCCTATGTCTCTCCCGAACAATTTAACAGGTATAAAAATACAGCTATCCGTAAAGGGTTCAGGCATGTAGAAAGTGCTCCGTTGGTACGTTCATCTTATCATGCAGAAAAGCATGTGTAATTATGAAACTTTTAAATACAGTCATTGTTTTATTATAAAGTATCGCATAATTATAAAAAAAGAAAGAATAAAGGAATGAAGTATTATTTTAAAAGGATATTCAATAATCAGGCAATCGGGCTGGCTCCGTTATTATTCGCTATGGTATTTGACAATTATGTTTCATATATCGCGGCTTTTATCGTTGGCATATCACTTTGTTTGCTGGGTTTTGCCTTTTTACATCTTTTTAAAAAAGAGAATGTCTATCAGTTCTTTTTGATACCTGCCATTGTTACGCTCATTTTATATTCTATTTTTCTTTTTCTCAATTTACAGCCTGTATTGTACGACTTTTCAATCTTAATCGCTGAAATATTGTTGGTAGTGGTACTCGCTATCTTCGGATTTTTCAAGCGTAGCCTGTTGGCCGACATAAGAAACTCAAAATCATCTGCGCGTAAACGCACCCTGTTGCATACCGCGGTAAATGAAGCTTATTTTATTGCCCAGATCACTCAAAACGTATATACGCTGCACCTGTTTATTCTCTTAATGTATATCCATTTCCCGGAATCGGTACGCAGCACAGACGCCGAACACTTCTTATACCGCCCTTTGCCCGCAATAATAGGCGTCTTTATCATTATATACGGGCAAATCCGTACGCAAATGATGCATGACGGTTTACAAAAGGAAGTCTGGTTGCCTGTACTTAATGAGAAAGGGCATATCGTCGGCAGCATGGCTCATTCCATAAGCCGTTTATCCAGTAAGAAATATTATCATCCTATTATCCGTATCGCCGTTATGTATAACGGTATGCTATACCTCAGGAAAAGAGGTAAGGATGAATATGTGTCTCCCGAATTACTGGATTATCCGCTCCACAGATACGTAAAGTATCACCAAAACATTGAAGATGCTTTGCGCGAAACACTCGGCGCATTACATAACGACGAATCTCTCAAACCGCGTTTTATGATACGTTATACCTTCGAGAATGATTCGGCCAAGCATCTTGTGCACCTGTACGCGATTTGCATCCGTACGGAAGAGCAGTTAAACCGTTTCACCGAGGGCAAATGGTGGACGCCCGGGCAAATAGAAGATAATATAGGAACGGGGATTTTCTGTGAACACTTTGAAAAGGAATTCCCTTATCTGCGAAGTACGGTTTTATTGGCCGAGTCACTTGATTCCTAATTCGATTACTTCGAGGTCTTTTATCTTTCCTTCCCCGATAGCAAAACGCAGCAAGGTACGTACCTTATGAAAACCGCTTATCCCGGCTGCTCCGGGATTCATGTATAAACAATTCAGGCGTTTATCAAACATCACTTTCAGTATATGCGAATGGCCGGCAATAAATAAGCCGGGGCGGGCGTCGTATAATTCTTTTCGGATGGCAGGGTCGTATCTTCCCGGATAGCCGCCGATGTGCGTCATCAGCACAGTTATGCCTTCTATTGTAAAATGGGCGGTCTTAGGGTATTGGGAGCGAACGGGTTGCCCGTCGATATTGCCGTAGACGGCGCGTAGCGGTTTTATAGCCGCCAGTTTACAGGCCAACAGGTCCGAACCGATGTCGCCTGCGTGCCAAATCTCATCGCATACATCAAAATATTTCTTGTATTTTTCATCCCAATAGCCATGCGTATCGGAAAGAAGCCCAACTTTTACCATGAAATTTCTTTTATTGTGCAAAAGTATCTATATTTACCCAACCATAGACAATATGAATAAGGATTTATACAGATACTTTGAACGCGATATCAGTTGGCTGTCTTTCAACTACCGCGTATTATTGGAAGCCGAGGATGATCATCTTCCCCTCTATGAGCGGATAAAATTTTTATCCATTTATTCCTCTAACCTGGAAGAGTTCTACGAAATTCGTGTGGCGGAACACCGGGGGATTATTATGAAGAAAAAATTCACGGAAGATACGGAGAATGATAATGATGCCGAAGAAACGCTGGCTAAGATTACCTGTGAAGTAAACCGGCAGCAACAGGAATATTACCGTATTTTTTCCGACAAGATATTGCCCGAACTGAATAAGCAAGGTATCTACCTGTACCAGGATAGCAAGCCCTTTCCTTTCCATGAAGAATTTGTACGGAATTTCTTTAATGAAGAGGTGTTTCCATTCTTATCGCCGGTAATGATACAGAAGGATGATATACATACGTTTATTCGAGACCGCCGGCTGTACCTCATCGTTCGGATGGTGCGGAAAAGTAAACATATCGGCGAGGCTGGGTATGCCTCCGAGTATTCCTATGCGCTGATGAAAATCCCTTTTTCCAAAGTGCCGCGATTTATTGAGCTGCCCGAACAGGATGGCATGAATTATATTATGTTTATTGATGATATCATCCGTGTGAACCTGCCGGTCATTTTTCCCGGATATATAATAGACAGTTGCTATGGCATTAAAATATCGAGAGACGCCGATATCTATCTGGAAAATGAAAAAGGAGAAAATATCGTTGAAAACATCCGTAAGAAAGTAAAGAAACGGAAGATTGGCGATCTGAGCCGTTTTATGTATGACCGGCAAATGCCCGCCGGCTTTCTGTCGTTTATTTGCGAAGCGTTTGGTATCAAGAGGGAAGACCTGGTAGTGGGCGGGCGTTATCATAATTTACAGGATTTGGCCAAGCTCCCTAATCCAAAGGGAAAAGCACTGGAGCAAAAGCTACCTTCGCCCATGCGCGTCCCCTTCCTGGAAGAGATGGGGTCTATGTTCAAGACCATCAAGAAAAAAGATGTCTTGCTACACTTCCCTTACGAGTCTTTTGATTACCTGATACGTTTTCTGATGGAGGCTGCTTTCGATCCGAAAGTGATCGAAATTAAAATAACCCAATACCGGGTGGCCGAAAATTCGGCTGTCATTAATACCTTGCTAAGCGCCGCCCAGAATGGTAAGAAGGTAACGGTCTTCGTAGAACTGAAAGCCCGCTTTGATGAGGAAAACAATATGAGCACGGCCGAACGGATGAAACAAGCCGGCATACAGATCATTTACAGCATACCGGGACTGAAAGTACATGCGAAAGTGGCGATTATCCTGCGTCAGGATTCTGAAGATGGGAGCAAAAGGAGAAACTTTGCTTACCTCAGCACGGGTAACTTCAATGAAAAGACAGCCAAAATCTATTCGGATATGGCTTTACTTACGTCTAATACCGAGATAATAACCGACATAAGCAAGGTGTTTGCCCTGCTGGAAGGAAAACTGTTTGCCCCCGTCTTCCGCCATTTATTAGTGGCACCTTTCAATATGGTACCGGAATTAAAACGGATGATCCAACAGGAAATCAACCATGTACAGGAAGGAAAAAGAGGACGGATCGTGTTAAAGATGAATGGGCTGCACGACCGGAACATGATTGACGAACTATATCGCGCCGGTGAAAACGGAGTAGAGATTGATTTGATCGTCCGTGGAATCTGCTGCCTTATACCCAACCAACCCTTTAGTAAAAACATACGTATCACCCGCATTGTGGATATGTTCCTCGAACACGCCCGTATCTGGTATTTTTATAATAACGGCGAAGAAAACCTGTTCCTTACATCCGCCGACTGGATGCGCCGTAACCTGAGCCGTCGCATAGAAACGGCTTTCCCTGTCCTTGTGACCGAAATCAAACGGGAAATCATCGACATCTTTGAAATTCAATTAAAAGATAACGTCAAAGCCTGCTACATAGACGAAAACCTGAATAATGTTTTTAAACGCGACACAAACCCGCTAAAGACCCGCTCCCAACTGACGATATACGAATACCTGCGCAACAAAAACGAAATAGCCGGGCGGGCACAGTAACGGCAAAAGGGGCGAATCTTCCGCTTTTAGTTGTACGCCGGCAGAAAAGAGTAGTCTTTGCTGTAACGGAGCATTTGTTCGGCGTATCCTTCGGTATAGTCCAGTATAACATCCGTTACTTCGCCGGCCGTATTTTTGATTTCTTTCATAACCGGATTGACGAAGCCTTTGTAGGGGGATAAGTTTAGCCGGGCATATCTTTCGAGTACTTCCGTATGTAGCGGACGGTCTACTTTCACGGCATAATCTTCTACTAATTGTTGCCCGGCTTTGAAGTCGCCTTCACTTTTTATGCGTTGTACTTCGGCAAGTAATGTGCCGAATAATTTGCGCAATTGGGGATAGTTGTTTATACGGATGTAAGTTTTGCCGTTTTTCTTTTCGAACGAAACCGTGTTGGCGTCTTTTCCTTTTTCGTATGCCCACCTGGCAATCAATTGCCGGTTGCGCATATGCGATTCTTCGATATCTTTACCCCGTTCGATACGTACCAGCTGCGTCATCAGGCCGTTCATCATGTATTTGTAATATTCGGCTTTGTAAGCCTCGGCGTTCGGCGTTAATCCTAATTCCGTTACTTTCGGGTCGGCAAGGTAATAGAGGCCGAATAAGTCGGCGCGCGTTTCTTCCAGCGTAGAACTATACGCTTTTAAGGCATTAGGGTCTACGCCCGGAAGGATGATGCCGGAGCCATGGCCGAGGCATTCATGCAAATCCGTATGCAGGTTGTCTGTAATAAAGCCGTATTTCCGGATGGCGCTTTGTTCTTCATCGCTCCAGACGAACTCTTCGTCGAACCCGTTTCCCTGCGAAGCCCTGTCGTATGCTTCCGTGATATTTTCAATCGTTACCGATTTGGAACCATGATCGCGGCGTATCCAGTCGGCGTTCGGCAGGTTGATACCTATCGGGGTGGCCGGATAACAGTCGCCCCCCAGCATGGAAACGGTAATCACTTTGGCGCTTACGCCTTTTACTTCTTTCTTTTTGAAGCGCTTGTCTATCGGCGAATGATCTTCGAACCATTGAGCGTTGTCGCTGATCACTTTCGTGCGCTTCGTCGCTTCTTTGTTGATAAAGTTGACGGTCGATTCCCAACTGGCTTTGATGCCGAGCGGGTCGCCGTACGTTTCGGTAAAGCCATTGACAAAATCTACTTCCGAAGCCGTATCTTCTACCCAAAGGATCGCATATTCGTCGAATGTTTGTAAGTCGCCTGTCTTATAATAGTCGATAAGTTTTTCGATAACGGCTTTTTGTTTGTCGTTTTCGGTATAAGGAAGCGCTTTTTCAAGTTCGGCAACAATCTTTTCGATCGCCTGGGTGTACAGGCCCCCCACTTTCCAGACTTTTTCTGTGATTGTCCCGTCTTCTTCCTTTACCAGCCGGCTGTTCAGGCCATACGATACGGGAGTGGCGTTGTTCGGATCCATCATTTTTGCGTAAAAGTCTTCCGCTTCTTTCTGGGTAATGCCGCCGGCGTAATAGTTGTTGGAAGAGGCTAAAATCAAATCCTGCCTGCCGCTCTGAACGGTCTTTTTAGCCATGACTGCCGGGTCGAATATAACCGGAAAAATTTCTGTCATAAGCTGGTCGGCCGTTTGTCCGGGGCGGAGCGGAAGCTGGTTTGCATGTATCCGGCCTATGCAATGGGCCAGAAACTCAGGCGAGAATCCCGGGTTAAACTTATCTTGTCCATAATGATGATGGATACCGTTTGCAAACCAGATGCGCTTCAGGTACGTTTCGAGCGCCTGAAAGGGTTCGCTCTTCCGGTCGCCCTGGTAATTCAGGTAGACGGCTTCAATCAATCGCCTGACAGGCAGGTTGTAGCGGTTGTTCTGGTCGTATAATATATCCCGTCCCGTTAGCGCCGCCTCGGACAGGTGGTAAAGCAATTGTTTTTGCTTTAAAGAAAGCGTTTCAAACCCCTGCACCCGGTAGCGCAGTATCTGTAAATCGGCAAATTGATCTGCCACATAGTTAAATTCCTGTTTGTTCATATTTTCTTTTGCTGTTTTTTCTTTGCCCAGACAACCGGCCATAGCTGTCAGGCTTACAAATAAGACAATTATTTTTTTCATATCTCTTTATGTTTTTAACAATTAATGACGCTCTTTGTTTGATGCTATCCATACAAAGGTACGGATAATTTCATACAATGGGACGTTTTTTCGTAAACATAGCCATGTATATATATACATATATATATGTATGGGGGAGACCCCCCGGTTTTCCGGGTTCATTTAAGCGGATATTATCGGGAAGTGGTAAAATATCGAAAGATAAGTAGTATATTTGTTCCACGGTTGTAACAGACCTTACTGTAAAATAACAAGATTAAATTGATTGGCTAAATGGGAAGAGTTTTAGTGATTGGCGCCGGAGGCGTTAGTGGTGTGGCAGTTAAGAAAATGGCAATGAATGCAAACGTCTTTACCGATATACTGATTGCCACCCGGACCAAACGTAAAGCGGATAAGATAGCGGAAGAGATTAAAAACGTAAAAGTGCAAACGGCTCAGGTAAATGCGGATAACGTGGGCGAGCTTGTTGCGCTGTTTCGTTCGTTCAAACCGGATTTGGTGGTAAACCTTGCGTTGCCCTATCAGGACTTGTCCGTTATGGATGCCTGCCTGGCCTATGGCGTAAGTTACCTGGATACGGCAAACTATGAGCCGCCGTATGAGGCAAAATATGAATATAGCTGGCAATGGGCCTACAGGGAACGCTTTGAAAAGGCCGGACTGACGGCTATCCTGGGCTGCGGTTTCGACCCCGGCGTTACCGGTGTGTTTACCGCTTATGCTGCGAAACATTATTTTGACGCAATCCAGTACCTCGACATTGTAGACTGTAATGCCGGCGACCACCATAAGGCTTTTGCCACGAACTTCAATCCCGAAATAAACATCCGCGAGATAACCCAGCGGGGCAAATATTATGAAGACGGGCAATGGAAGGAAACAGACCCGCTGTCGGTACACCAACCCTTAGATTACCCCCATATCGGGCCGAGGGAATCGTACCTGATGTATCACGAAGAGTTGGAGAGCCTGGTGAAAAACTTCCCCACCCTCAAACGGGCGCGTTTCTGGATGACCTTCGGGCAGGAGTACCTTACGCATCTGAGGGTGATACAGAACATAGGTATGGCGCGGATAGACCCGGTGATGTTTGAGGGCATGGAGATTGTCCCCATACAATTCCTTAAGGCCGTACTCCCGGACCCGGGCGATTTGGGAAGGAATTATACCGGCCAGACATCTATCGGTTGCCGTATCCGTGGTTTGAAAGAGGGTAGGGAGCAGACCTGTTATATATACAACAATTGCAGCCATGAGGCATCTTACAAGGAAACGGGCGCTCAGGGGGTAAGCTATACAACGGGCGTCCCGGCCATGACGGGCGCCAAATTGTTTATGGAAGGGGTTTGGAAGAAACCGGGCGTTTGGAACACGGAAGAGTTTGACCCCGACCCATTCATGAAAGAACTGAACGAACAGGGATTACCCTGGCACGAATTGTTTAACGTAAACCTGGAATTGTAAACATGGCGATAGAGGTAGGCGACAGGGCGCCCGAAATATTGGGCCTCGACCAGCATGGAAACGAAATAAGGCTGAGTGATTTGAAAGGAACGAAATTGGCCCTTTATTTTTATCCGAAAGACAATACGAGCGGATGTACCGCCGAGGCGTGCAGCCTGCGGGATGGCTATGAGGATTTGCGTAAAGCCGGTTATGAGGTGATGGGCGTAAGTAAAGACAGCGCCAAATCACACCGGAAGTTTATCGTAGACCACGCGCTTCCTTTTAGCCTGATAGCCGACACGGATACGAAACTGCAGGAACACTTTGGCGTATGGATTGAAAAAAGTATGTACGGACGAAGGTATATGGGAACGGCCCGCACCACTTTTCTGATTAATGAAGAGGGTATCGTAGAGCGGATTATCGGACCCAAGGAGGTGAAAACAAAAGATCATGCAACGCAGATCCTTAACAGATAAATAAAGATGAAAAAGACAACAGGCAACGATATGGAAGAGACAGGTAAACAACCGGCCGTAAATACGGATAAATTGAAAGCGCTCCGTGCGGCGATGGATAAAATTGAGAAAACGTACGGCAAAGGATCGATTATGAAGATGGGCGACGAGGCGGTGGAAGAGGTGGAAGTGATCCTCACCGGCTCGGTGGCCCTGAATGCCGCATTGGGCGTGGGGGGATACCCCAGGGGACGTGTAATCGAAATATACGGCCCCGAATCGTCGGGTAAAACGACGCTGGCGCTCCATGCCATCGCCGAGGCGCAGAAAGCGGGCGGCCTGGCTGCCTTTATAGACGCCGAACATGCTTTCGACCGTTTTTATGCCGGAAAATTGGGCGTCGATATAGATAACCTGTACATCTCGCAGCCCGATAACGGAGAGCAGGCGTTGGAAATTGCAGAGCAGCTCATCCGTTCCTCGGCCGTGGATATTGTGGTGATCGACTCTGTGGCCGCCCTTACTCCCAAGGCGGAGATTGAAGGGGATATGGGTGAAAGCAAAATGGGGTTGCAGGCCCGTTTGATGTCGCAGGCGCTCCGTAAATTGACGGCCGCTATCAGTAAAACGAAAACTACCTGTATTTTTATCAACCAGCTGCGCGATAAGATAGGCGTCTCGTTCGGAAGCCCGGAAACGACTACGGGCGGTAATGCGCTGAAGTTTTACGCTTCCGTCCGCCTGGATATCCGCCGTATCGGGCAATTGAAAGACGGCGACGAGGTAAAAGGCAGCCAGGTGCGCGTGAAGGTGGTAAAGAATAAGGTGGCGCCTCCTTTCCGTAAGGCCGAATTCGATATTATGTTTGGCGAGGGCATCTCCTATAGCGGCGAGATAGTAGACCTGGGCGTGGAGCATGGCGTTGTAAAGAAAAGCGGCTCATGGTTTAGCTACAACGACACCAAGCTGGGGCAAGGCCGCGACGCTGCCAAACAATGCATTGCCGACAACCCCGAACTGGCGGGAGAATTGTCGGCGCTTATCTTCGAGAAGTTGAAAAAATAAAAGCCTCCCCCCCTTCATATGAAAGAAGTTTATCGTTCCCTCTGCCGTACCGAAGCGGACATACCCCTCTTTTCGAGGGACTGGTGGCTGGATACGGCGTGCGGGGGAGAAGATAAATGGGATGTGTTGATAGCAGAGGAAAAAGGGAATATCCTTGCTGCGATGCCTTTATATCTTCCGCATCCGAAGATTGTGTCCATGCCTCCCTATACCCAAACGATGGGCGTATGGTTTGCAGAGGAAGCCCGTGAGGCGAAATATACCACAGTCCTGGGCAAACGGCAGGCCGCGTGTAAAACGTTTACCGAGGCGTTAAGGCGCTATCCCTCCTTTCTGCAGAATTTTCATTACAAGATAACCGACTGGCTGCCCTTCTATTGGGAAGGCTACAGGCAAACCACCCGTTATACCTATTTATTGCAGCATATCGGGCGAGCGGACGAGTTGTGGAACAACATGAGCCTGAACATCCGCCGGAATATACGTAAGGCAAGGGATAAGTTTCAGATAGAAGTAAGACGGGATATTCCGCCAGACGACTTCCTGCGGGTGTATGCCCTGTCGTTCAGGCGGCAGGGCCGGAAAGCGCCCCACCTGGATACGCTGAGGCGGCTGATAGCCAAATGCGATGAACGGGGACAGGGCCGCCTGTGGGGAGGATATGATACAGAAGGACGCCTCCATGCCGCGGCCTTCCTTGTATGGCAGGAAAGCTCGGCCTATTACCTGGCAGGGGGCGGCGATCCTGCTTTGCGCGAATCGGGGGCGCATAGCCTGGTGTTGTGGGAAGGCATAAAGGACGTTTCCCGCTATACGTCCCTGTTCGACTTTGAAGGATCCATGCTTGCCGGGGTGGAACGTTTTTTCCGCGAGTTCGGGGCTGTCCAAACGCCCTTTTTCACAATATCCCGGAACGAACGGAGTTTGGTATACAGCGTTCGAATGAAATTAGGCATATGAATCCGGCCGTTTCTTATATAATTGATTTTCTGCTTGGCGATCAAAAGTCCGTGCGGCATAACTGCCGGATAGGATATACGTCCGACCGCAGTATGTTCCATCGGTATAACCTGGTGATTGTAGCCTCTTCGTTCTTTAACGAACGGGTCTATGGCACGCCCCTGTCCATGCCGGCCTTGCCTTTGGCGGAGGTGGAAGGCGTCCCCTTGCTGTTCGGGGAGGCGAAAACGGTGTGGCATGGGGATACGCTGGCGGTGTATGCCGATATTGTAGCGAGCGCCTATTTCCTGCTTACACGCTATGAAGAGATACGGCGGCGGGATGTGCGGGACGAACACGGGCGTTTCCCCGGAAAAGAATCGCTTCCTTACCGCGCCGGCTTTATCCACCGGCCCATAGTAGACGAATACGGCAAACTGTTACGCGGCTGGCTGCGTGAAACGGGCGTATCCCTAACGGAGCCGGCGCCCCGTATACGGAAAATCTGGCTGACGCATGACGTAGACGCTCCCTTTTATTGCCGCTCGCTGCGCGGCGCCCTGCGTGAGACGCTGAGGGGAAAAGGAATAGGGAACGCCCTGCGCCTTCTAAGGCAGCCATTGGAAAAGGACCCCTATTATACGTTCCCCTGGCTTACGAGTGAGGATGATAAGGTAATGGGCCGGTTGGGAAAGAAGCGCAGCAATGCGCTGTATTTCCTTAAGACGGGAGGTAAATCATCTTATGACAGGCCCCGTTACAGCCTGCGCCGTCCGGGCGGCGCTTCTTTACTGAAACTGCTCCGCTCACGGCAGGCCGTAGTGGGTCTGCATAGCAGCTATGACGCGGGGCAAAACCCGCTACTCATCGAAAGGGAGCGGGAGCATCTGGAAAGGATAAGCGGGCAGAAGATACGCCATAACCGCCACCATTACCTGGCCGCAAGGGAGCCGGAAGATTTGGTCTTGCTGGAAAGGGCCGGTATTACCGACGACTTCACCATGGGTTACCCCCATGTGGCCGGTTTCCGTTTGGGCACGTCGCGTCCGGTGCGCTGGATCAATCCGGCCAACAAACATGTCTCTTCACTTACGCTGCATCCGCTCACGGTGATGGATGTGACGCTCAGCGAAACGAAATATATGAACCTGTCCTACGACGAGGCCTTCGGTTACTGCCTCCGCCTTATCGACCGGGTGGAGCAGGCGGGCGGGGAGCTTGTTATGCTGTGGCATAACGATACGGTATCACAGTTGCAAATGCGTCAGGGTGCGGCCACGTGGCACCGCCGCCTGTACGCCGCCTTAACGGATGAATTGCTAAAGCGATGAAGATACTGATCCTCTGCGATATGTTCCCCCCGGCTTTCGCCCCGCGTATGGGATACCTTTGCAAGTACTTTGCCGCCGGGAGCAAACCGGTGGTGGTGACCGAACAGATCGACGACACGAATTTTTCTTTCCTTACGGGCTATGCCGACGTTACGTACATTAATTATTACAGGGCAAGCGGGAAGATAGCCCGCCGCTTGGAATGGATAGCCGTCCTCTTACTTGATTTCTTCTTCGGTTACAAAGACCGCAAAATGATAAAGGTAGCCTCCCGGCTATTGGAAAAGGGAGGTTTCGACGCAGTACTGGGCGCCTCGTACCGTACCTTCCCGCTACCGGCGGCGCAAGCGGTGGCCAAACGTTTCGACCTCCCTTTCGTAGCCGATACGAGGGATATCATCGAGCAGTATGTGTCTGCCTGTTATATCGCCCATCCGTTCCACACGTTTCCTTTTCTGGATAGACTAATAGTGAAAGCCTTTCGCTGGAAACTGCTCAAAGGGCGCAACCGCGCCTTACGCCGGGCGGACTGTATAACGACGGTCTCTCCCTGGCATGTGGAGATGATGAAACGCTATAATCCACGGGTAGAACTGATATACAACGGCTACGACCCGGAGTTGTTTTATCCCGAACGCATCGTAACGCCCGCCTTTCGCATGACGTTCACCGGAAGGCTGGTAAGCCTTGAAACGCGCGACCCGCGGCCGCTCTTCGAAGCCATCGCCCGGTTGGCTGGTGAAGGGCATATCTCCCCCGCTACCTTCCGGGTGCAGTGGTATACGGACGACGCTTCGCGCGAGATGCTCCGCCCGCTGGTAGAGGAATACGCCATTGGCGGGTACATGGACTTTTTCGGATATGTGCCCGGCGACGCGATTCCGGGGATACTGAACCGGAGCTCCGTTTTGTTGCAGCTGGCCAATAAAGCCGGCGGTTCCGGGCCCAAAGGCATCATGTCTACCAAGCTGTTCGAGTCGTTCGCCGTGGAGAAGCCCCTGCTGTGCGTAAGGAGCGACGAGAGTTACCTGGAGGAAACCATACGCCTGGCCCATGCCGGCGCCTCTGCCCGGACGGCGAGCGAAGCGTACGATTTCATACGGTCCTGCTACAGGGAATGGCAGGAGAAAGGATATACCACCATAGAGGTGGATCGCGAAGTGACGGGCTCTTTTTCGCGCAGGCGGCAGGCGGGGCAATTTATGCGTATATTCGATAAACTGATAGAAGAGAAAAAGGCGCATCATGGATAAATACATCAACATCATCGCACTGAACGTTCCCTACCCGGCCAACTACGGGGGGATAATTGATATCTATTACAAGGTAAAAGCCTTGCATGCCCTTGGGATAAAGATCGTCCTGCACTGTTTTGAATACGAACGGCCGCCGGCCACACAGCTGGACAAACTGTGCGAGGCCGTTTATTATTACAGGCGCCGCACCGGGTGGCTGGCCAATCTGTCCGTTCTGCCTTACAACGTTTATAGCCGCAAACATCCCGGCTTGCTACGCAGCCTGCTCTGCAACGACTACCCGATACTGTTTGAAGGACTGCATTCGTGCTATTATATGAGCGACA
Organism: Tannerellaceae bacterium; assembly: GCA_031270665.1. GTDB lineage: Bacteria > Bacteroidota > Bacteroidia > Bacteroidales > Tannerellaceae > DFXE01. The sequence continues at coordinate 20,445 of JAISXD010000033.1, forward strand.
AACGTTTGTCGGGCCGCTTGAAGGTGTACAGGGAAAGCAATATAGAGCACGATTACTACCGTATGCTGGCCCGTTCGTGTACCGAAGGGCTGAAAAAGGCTTTCTTCCTTGTCGAGGCCTGGCGGTTCAGGCGTTACCAGCGGGTAATCAAAAAGGCCTCTCTTACGCTGGCCGTCTCGCTGGCCGACGCGCACTACCTGCAGAGGGCGTTCCGGGGGAAAAGGATTGAGTTCATGCCCTCTTTTCATGGTAACGACGAAGTGACGGCCGCGCCCGGGCAGTCTGATTTTATCCTTTACCATGGCAAACTGTCGGTGGTGGAGAACGAACAGGCCGCCCTTTACCTTGTGCAGCGTGTGTTCTGCAAGCTACGCTGTGCGTGCGTCATCGCGGGAATGGCGCCCTCCGCCCGTTTGAGGGACGCCGTCGCCGCGTACCCCCATATCCGCCTCGAGGCCGATCCTTCGCCACAAAGGATGGCCGCGCTTGTAAGGGAAGCCCAGGTACATATGCTGGTCACTTTCCAAGAGACCGGCTTGAAGCTCAAACTGCTGAACAGCCTCTTTGCCGGGCGGCACATCGTCGTAAATAACGCGATGCTTACCGGAAGCGGCTTAGACCCCCTTTGCCATATCGCCGATACGCCGGAGGGAATGATTGCCGTCTCCACCCGCCTTTTGGCAAAGCCGTTTACATCGGAAGAGGCCGCCCGGCGGACGCGATACCTTATCCCCTCTTATTCAAATAAATACCAGGCCGAAAGGCTTATACGGATACTCTATGGAGAGGCGTAGACTGATAGAGGCGGGGCGCCTTTTGGCAAAGAGGCTGCAATCGGTGGCGTACGAGTCCCTCGCCATCAGCGATTACAATAAGCGCTATATCCGGCGTATCTTCCCCGCGCTACCCTACTATATGGAAATCTACGCCGACTGTCTCTGTAAAGGCATGCTGTCGGCCGGGTTACCTTTCCGGGAGCTTACGCTTGTCGACTACGGCGGGGGAAGCGGTTTCCTCAGCCTGCTGGCCAAGGAAGCCGGCATAGGGCAGGTGATTTATATAGACCTCAATCCACTGTCGGTAGAAACCGTCGGGGTATTGAAAAAGCAACTGTCCGTTGGCCCCGATATTATTTTGCACGGGGATTCTGCTGCTCTGGTAGAAGCGTGCGAAGCCCGGCAGCTAACGCCCCATCTGCTCATAGCCACCGATGTGATTGAACATGTGTACGACCTGGAACGTTTCTTCCAAAGCTTCCGGCAGATTAATCCGCAGATGGAGCTCCTCTTTACAACCGCCTCCAACCCCTATAACCCCCTTGTAAAGAGAAGGCTGCGTAAATTTATGCAGGACTGCGAGCGGGGCCGTGCCCTAACGGACGGCTATTATGCGCGCCGGACGGATTTTATAAGGGAAAAGTATCCCTTCTTCACCCAGGAGCAGACCGCCGCCTGGAGCCGTTGTACGCGCGGGCTTACGTATGAGGATATCGTCAAAACGATAGAGCTGAACCATCCGCCCGTCCCCGAAGACAGCTACAATACCTGCGACCCCGCAACGGGCAACTGGGCCGAACGTATCCTTCCCATCCGCTACTACCGCGATTTACTGCAGCTCTACGGCTATGGGCTTACCATACGGAAAGGTTTCTATAACGCCCGCCGCCGCAGCCGCCTCGCCTCCTTTCTTTTTCGCCTGGCCAATGCCCTTATCCGTTACTCCGGCCCCTTAGGACTTTGCCTGGCCCCCTATATCCTGCTTCGGTGCAGGCCGGATAAGCGTCAGGGCTAAAGAGGAAAAAAAATCCCCGGGGGAAGCTTTTTCCCCCACACCGGAAAAGGAAAAAAACAGGGAAGGGAAAAAAAAATCTACAGCCGCAGGCGAAAAAAACACAGCCGGGATGAATGTTATTACAAATGAAATGGATAATTTTACCCTGTGATGAAAACCGTTACAGGAGAAACGGACTCCGCCGCGGGAGTAAGAGAAGCGATTCCTTCCGGATATTTTTCATAAAAAGGCATACATAACAAAAAGAATAACCAAGTGTTGAACCAGTAAATTATAAAAAAAATGAACAATTCAGGCCTCCTTACAGAAGCCCTCCTGTCCGTCGTAAGGCAGTGGCACGGCAGTATAGACGAACAGTTTAGCTGCATAGACAACGTAACCTTCCGCATGGGGCGGTACGCCATCTCCTGGCCCCTTCCCGATGATGTGGAGAAAGAACTCACCGACAATCACGAGCAGTTGGACGTCTTGATAAAGCGATGCCGCACCACCGCCGGGTCGGCCATGGACCGCGCCCTTCGCAACACGCTGCTCAAATCCACCGTGGCCCTTTGCCTCATACGGGTGAAGATATGGGCGTACGCCGGCTATGCGGCCGGTAAGATAACGGCCGACGAGGTGCACGAACTGGGCTTCCTGCTGCCCGGCGAAACGGGCGGGCAGCACAAACGCGCAGAACCCACCACGGCGCGGGCGGAAGTGAAGGTAAGCGTACTGAACGAAGACTTCATCCGCGTGGTGATAGACCAGTCGGCCGGCGAAAACGCCGCACAGGTGGTACACGGATGGCCCGGGGGCGTAGGGCACGCCCTTATCGTAATCACTTCCGTAGCGGAAGACAGGGAGGTATACCGGCAGATGACCACGCACCTTCACAACAACATCCGCCTTCCCGAAGGCTCGCACGGGCAGCAGTTCGTTATCAAGGCCGCCTTCCTTACGCACGTAGACGACGATCCTATCTTCGGCAGCTCGCCCACCTTCTCCATGCCCTTCAGCACCGAAGACCTTGCCGCCCACCTCGACCGCCAACACCACGAAGACTTCGAAGCCCAGGTGCAGGAAGTAGAACGCCAGCGCCTCGAAATCGAACGCCTCCGCTCCGAGCTGAACGCCGGAAAGTAAGCCTTTCCGTCAGCCAAAAAAGGTAAAACGGGCTCCCCGCTCATCAAAAAAAACCCTGTCCCCCGGCAGCCCGGAAGACAGGTTTTTTTTTGATTCGTATTTCAAGTCACGCTCCCGCAAACAATTATCCCTTTTTCAGCGCAGCGACCGCTCAAAGATATCATGTTCGTCGTACAGGGAATCTTTATTCCTCTCCGGAAACGTACTATACCTGTCCAGAAAGTCATTGGAATAGATCAACAGCTCGATAAACGCCAGCGGGTACTTATGCTCGGCCAGAGAGCGGATGGAAATGAATTTACGCTCTTCGGGCGTTTGGAAATGAACCTGATATATAAGCAAATCGTCCATAAACCCGTCTGTTTTCCCGTCGAAACCGTACGAATCTTTCAATTTGGAGAAATTGCACCTGGAAAGCAGTTTTTCGAGCGTTTTATATTCTTGTTCCGAAAGCTTTCCTTCCCGTACGTTAGGATCCTGTTTACCGGCATGGTTATCCATGTAGTAATTATAGCTTTCAACCTTATAGGTTCTATTACTGTCGAAGGAAACGATGGTTTTGTAAAAACCCGTGCTTTCCATCGTGTAACGGAAAGTAAATTCTTCCAAATTCTTCCGGCAGCCGGCAAATAGCAGCACGAATATTGCCCAAATAGCCGGGGCGGCGAGCGTACGCAGTATCATTCTGTTCATATGAAGTTAGGTATAAATAGGTATATAGGGCGTAAAACTAATCAAAATACCTGAAATACCCAAAAAAAGAGAATACCTACATATAGGTATTGAGCCAAACCGTTTTTACCCCTAACTTTGTATTGTTTTATAAAGCAGAGAGGGGTAACCAGAGGATGAGATTATCAGAACTACGAACCGGCGAAAAAGGGATAATCGTTAAGGTGACGGGGCGCGGGGGCTTCCGTAAACGGATTATCGAAATGGGCTTTATAAGGGGAAAGGAAGTGGAAGTAATCCGCAACGCCCCCTTGAAAGACCCTGTCCATTACAGGGTGATGGGTTATGACGTATCGCTTCGCCGGAGCGAAGCGGCCTTGATTGAAGTCGTCGCCATGGACGGGTTTGAAGAGGGAAAGGCGGCGCCGGATACAAACGGGCGGGCTTTCGATTCGTACGTCACCCCCTCCCGGGTCGACCTGCGCGCCGTAGCCATCGAAAAAGGCAAAACGATCAACGTAGCCCTCGTTGGCAACCCCAATAGCGGCAAGACCACGTTTTTCAACCACGCTTCCGGCGCCCACGAACATGTAGGCAATTACAGCGGGGTGACCGTAGAGGCCAAAGACGCCCTGTTCAAACAAGACGGCTATACGTTTAAAATCGTAGACCTGCCCGGCACCTACTCCCTGTCGGCCTATTCGCCCGAAGAGCGTTTCGTGCGCAAACACCTGACCGAAGAACATCCCGACGTGGTTATCAACGTAGTCGACGCCTCCAACCTCGAGCGCAACCTCTATCTCACCACCCAGCTGATAGACATGGATGCGCGGATGGTGATTGCCCTTAATATGTATGATACGCTCCTCAAACGCGGGGATACGTTTGATTACAAGTCGTTGGAAAAGATGATCGGCGCGCCCATCGTTCCGGTCATCAGTAAAACGGGCTTCGGGATAAAAGAACTGTTCAGCCGCGTTATCGGCGTATATGAAGAGGAAGACCCCGTAATCCGCCACATCCACATCAATTACGGAGACGACCTTGAAAAGGCTATAAGCCATGTGAAAGCATCCGTCAAAGAGCATTGCGATTTGTCTAAAGGCCTGTCCAAACGCCACCTGGCCATCAAACTGCTGGAGGAAGACCCTGAGACGGATATCTTTATCCGCTCTGTACCGGGGCACGGGGCCGTATTGAAGGTTCGCGATGAGAACGTAACGCAGATAGCAACCCTTTTACGGGAAGACAGCGAAACGGCTTTTACCAACGCCCGCTATGGATTCATCTCCGGCGCCCTGCGCGAAACGTTCGCTCCGGGTAAGATCGGGTCGATGAAAAGTACGCAGCTTATCGACCTGTTCGTAACGAATAAGGTGCTGGGTTTCCCCCTTTTTATCTTCTTCATGTGGATAATGTTTAAGGCCACCTTTAGCGTTGGCGCCCATCCGATGGAATGGATCGAAAACCTCGTTGCATGGACCGGGAGCCTCGTCGAGCAATACATGCAGGAAGGTCCGCTGAAGGATTTACTGATAGACGGGATTATCGGCGGGGTGGGGGGCGTAATCGTTTTCCTTCCGAACATATTGATACTGTACCTCTTTATCTCTTTTATGGAAGATTCGGGCTATATGGCAAGGGCGGCCTTTATCATGGACAGGATTATGCACAGGATGGGTCTGCACGGGAAATCGTTCATACCGCTGGTGATGGGCTTCGGCTGTAACGTCCCGGCCATTATGGCTTCACGCACCATTGAAAGCCGCAACAGCCGCCTTATCACCATGCTGATCAATCCGCTGATGAGTTGCAGCGCACGCCTTCCGGTGTATGTGTTGCTTACCGGCGCCTTTTTCCCTGACAGGGCGGCCATTGTGCTGTTGGGGCTGTATGTGTCGGGTATCTTATTGGCCGTCATGATGGCCCGGCTGTTCAAGCGTTTCCTTTTCAGGGAAGAAGACGTGCCTTTTGTGATGGAATTGCCCCCCTACCGTATGCCTACCTTCAAATCCATCCTTATCCATATGTGGGAAAAGGCAAAGCAATACTTGAGGAAAATGGGGGGAATTATCCTTTTTACCTCCATTATCATATGGTTTCTCGGCTACTTCCCGCTTCCGCCCGATGGTAGCGACCCGTCCTGCCGCCAAAAGGATTCCTACATCGGCCGCTTGGGCCAGACCATCCAGCCCGTTCTGCAGCCGTTAGGTTTTGACTGGAAGATAAGCGTAAGCCTGCTTACGGGGATGGCGGCAAAAGAAGTTGTGGTAAGTACGCTCGGCATACTCTATACGGGAGAGGCAGAAACGGGGGCGGAGGGAAAAGAGGCGCAAAAGCTCCGCGAGCGCCTCAAGCAAGACGCTTACCCTGACGGCTCCCCCGTATTTACGCCACTGGTAGCCTTGAGTTTGATGCTGTTCGTACTGATTTACTTCCCCTGTATCGCCACGGTCGTAGCCATATCGAAAGAGGCCGGTTCGTGGAAATGGGGATTGTTCGTGGCTGTCTATACCTGTATGCTTGCCTGGACCATATCGTTCGTCGTATACCAGGCGGGTAGCTTATTGCCCCTCTTATGACTTACAACGTGCAGCTTATACTTGTAGCGGTGATAGGTATCCTCACGGTTGCCTGTACGGGATACCGGGTATACCGTTTGATCCTCAATATACGCCGCGGCGGCGATTCGTGCGCCGGTTGTCGTAATTGTGCATTGAAAAAGCGGAAAAATAAGCGGAAAGACTGCCCAAAAGTTAAATAATTTAGCGTATATTTGCCTTATTGTTAAACCTTTACAAAGAGCTAAATGATGGCAACCGGTTTAAAGAAGATCGTAGGCGTTTCTTTGTTGTTTGTTCTCTGTCTGCTTGTTACGGCCTGTGACGACAAGCCATACACGTTAAGAAGCAATGATTATGAGTTTTACTATGCGGTAAACAACAAACAGGCGGCGGCCCGCCTGGCCCCTTTCATGTATAATATGAGAGACACGGCCAACCCCGTAGAACGCTTCAAGATAGTACATATCTCAGACGTACATGTGTCGGACTGGTCGGTCGACAATAACTACAAATCCCCGAACAACCTGATAGAATCGGTCAGGTTTGCCAATCAGGGCGAACTGAAGATAAATGCCATGGTAGCCACGGGCGACCATATCAGTGGGGGAGTAAGGAAAGATGCCCTGCTGTATCTGAATTCCTTTTATACCCATCTTTATGCCGATAACCGCCTTCCCGCCTTCCCCTGCTACGGTAATCATGACAGTAATATGGGCGAACGCTTGCAAAGGGAATACCTCAGTTCGGCCGAACTGGCCAAAGCCTTCAGCAACCAAGGGAATTATCCGTTGCAAAGGCCGGGCGGAAAGAATTACTATTATGCCGACGTACGGGATCCGATGGGCGGATTCATCCGTTTCATAGCCCTGGATATGACCGATCAGCCGGCCTTTCAGTATAATACGATGAAAGACGCCGTGTTTTCGCAAGAGCAGACAGACTGGTTTGCCAATGTAGCCTTGCAGCGCGATATGACCGACCGCCACAGCGTCATCGTCTTGACCCACTATCCCTTCCAGCCTTACCGGCAAGACGCCAGCACTTACCTGATTGACGGGCAATTCATCCATACCTATCGGCTGTTCCCGGAGATTATAGAGGCTTTCCGGAGCCGGTCATCCATACAAAAGACATTCGAAAACATCCGGCACCCGTCCGAAACGCGTACGGTAGCGTATGATTTCAGCGAAAGCAAGGGCGAATTCATCTGTTATCTGGGCGGGCATGCCCATGTCTTTGCCGTTTTCAACGTAGAAGGCCTGCATAACGCCAACGAACGGTTGCTCCCCCAGCGGATGATTCTCTGCACCAATCAGGCGGCCTCGAACGCAGGGGTAGTCTTTAACAAAGCGCATCGTGAAGTGGGATCCGTCTCCAGCAACAGCTTTAGTATCTATTCGGTAGATACCCGGGAAAGGAAGATATACATCACCTACTTCGGCTCGTTCAACCCGTCTTGCACTAACGCCGAATTTCCAATAATACTGCCTTACTGACGCTCTCCCTCTCTGCAGCCAGGCGACTCCTTTTGTGCGCCGTGTTTGAGCGCGACAATAAATTGCCGATTACTGGCAGCCGACGGGCAAACTTCAACGATTAATGCGTACTTTTGCAGTTTCAGTTTAAAAAATCAGTTCAAACGGTATGTTGGCAATAAAGAGCATTTGTATAGGTGGAGGGGGCAGTTTGGGGCATGTGATTGCCGCAGCGTTAAGTAATAAGGGATATGTCGTAAACCTGTGGACGGGCCATCCCGCTAAGTGGCAGTCTGAAATTACGGTTAACGACTTGAATGGCCAAACCTTTAAAGGAGCCCTGCATACTGTTTCCAGCCGGGCGGAAGAAACGGTGGCCGTTTCCGATATGCTGCTTCTGTGTGTGCCCGGGTTTATGATAGAACAAATGTTGCGCGAAGCCAAACCGTATGTCCGCCCGGGGATGCCCGTCGGTTCGGTGGTTTGCAGCAATGGCTTTTTCTGGATAGCGCGGCATATCCTGGGAGCTGCTGCGGGATTATTCGGCTTCCAGCGGGTTCCTTATATCTGCCGGATAACGGAATACGGAAAAAGCGCTATGATCAAAGGCTATAAGTCACAGCTAAAGATATCCGTATGCCCTGACGCTAAGGCGGATATGCTGGCAGATATGTTCTCGCAGGTTTTTGAAACGCCCACATACCCGCTTGGCCATTACCTTGAAGCCACCCTGACGAACAGTAACCCCTTGCTGCATCCGGCGCGCATATTTGGTATGCTGAGCCGGGAAACGACGGATTCTTTCGACAAAGAGTTTCTGTTTTATGAACAATGGGACGATTATAGCTCGGAAGTCTTGATCCGTTGTGACAGTGAACTGCAGCGGATAATCGGAAAACTCCCGGTAGACAGAACAGAAATCCCCTGTATACTAGACTATTACGAATCTGCCGACGCTGCTTCGCTAACCCGGAAAATACGTTCCATCACCGCCTTTAAAGGCATTAAGATGAGTATGATAAGAAAGGCTGATACGTATAGGATAGACTACTCCAATCGTTATTTCACGGAAGATATTCCTTTTGGCCTGCTCATTATTAAGTCCGTCGCCGTGGCCATGAAGGTAGAGACTCCTTATATCGACAAGGTCTTGCTCTGGATGCAAAACAAAATGCAGAAAGAATACCTTACCGCTTCCGCTTTACGGGGGAAAGATTTATCCGGCAGCGGGATTGTCCAAAACTTCGGCATCCATACGGTTGAACAGCTAAAAGGGCTTTACTGATTTATCTACCGATACAATGATAGACGAACCCGTTCTCTTCCAATTCTTTGGGGTCGTATATATTTCGCCCGTCCAGTATCAGGGGCGTCGCCATAAGCCTCTTTACCACTTGCCAGGAAGGCAAACGGAATTCTTTCCATTCGGTCACTAAGATAAGGGCGTGGGCGTCTACCACCGTTTCATAGATGTCTTTGCCATAAGATATCTTCTGGCCGTATAGCCTTCTGGCCTCTTCCATAGCGGCCGGGTCGTACGTCGTTACGTTACATCCGGCTGCCAATAAATTTTCTATTAGTATCAAAGACGGAGCTTCGCGCATATCATCCGTTTCAGGTTTAAAGGCCAGTCCCCATAAAGCAATCCGTTTGCCTTTAAGGTCTCCCCTGAAATGGTTTTCCAGTTTGTGGAAGAGAATGTTTTTCTGCTTTTCATTCACCTCTTCTACAGCCTGCAGGATACGCATCGTATAGTTGTTTTCTTGCGCTGTGCGGATAAGCGCTTTTACATCTTTGGGGAAACACGATCCGCCGTAACCGCAGCCGGGATACAAGAAACGGCTGCCTATCCGCCCGTCCGAACCGATACCTTTACGTACCATATTTACATCCGCGCCCACTATCTCGCACAGATTGGCCATGTCGTTCATAAAACTGATACGGGTGGCCAGCATCGCATTGGCTGCATATTTTGTCATTTCGGCCGAGAGTACGTCCATGAAGATAACACGGAAATTATTCAACAGGAACGGCCGGTACAATTTAGCCATTACCTTTTCGGCTCTTTCAGACTCAACGCCCACTACCACCCGGTCGGGGCTCATAAAATCTTTGATTGCCGCCCCTTCTTTCAGAAACTCAGGATTGGATGCAATGTCAAATTCAATGCTTGCGTTTCGTTTGTCCAATTCCGCCTGTATGGTTTGTTTTACTTTTTGGGCCGTGCCTACCGGTACGGTGCTTTTGGTAACGAGTAATAAGTATTTATCCATATGCCGGCCTATCTCACGGGCTACTTCCAATACATATTTCAGGTCGGCGCTGCCGTCTTCGTCAGAAGGCGTACCTACGGCGCTGAATATAACTTCCACATCGTTGATGCATTCACGTAAAGCTGTTGTAAATTTCAATCGTCCGGCCTGTGCGTTACGGCTTACCATATCTTCTAGCCCCGGTTCAAAAATAGGAATAATACCTTTCTTTAGATTTTCTATCTTTGTTTTATTCACGTCTACGCAATAAACTTCCATTCCCATCTCCGCAAAACAAGTGCCGGTTACCAATCCGACGTAGCCTGTACCAACGATCGCTATTTTCATATTATGAATCTTTTACTTTTTTATGGCAAAGATAGGGGATAATTCTCTACTTTTGTATTTCTTTTATAATATAAAATAAAAAGCCGAGTAACGAAATGCAAGCAATTATATTGGCGGCAGGTATGGGTAAACGCCTGGGAAGCCTTACGAAAGACAATACCAAATGTATGATTAAAGTCCATTCGCAGACCTTGATAGAACGTATGCTTACCCAGCTTGCCGCCGAAGATATAGAGCGCATTATCATTGTCATCGGTTATAAGGGAGACAGGCTGCAAACGTTTATAGGCGATACGTTCCACGGAAAGCCTGTTATATATGTAGAAAATAAAATATATGATAAAACGAATAATATCTATTCATTGTATCTTGCCCGCGAATATTTAATGGAAGATGAAACCATCCTTCTCGAATCAGACCTGATATTCTCCGGGCAAATACTGAAGAGACTGATAAAAAATCCGTATCCCAACCTTACGGTTGTGGATAAATATCAGAGTTGGATGGATGGGACGGTTGTCACACTCGACGAAGACAACAATATCCTGAACTTCATTCCCAAGAAAGCCTTTAAGTTTAGCGAGAAAGACAACTATTACAAAACGGTGAATATTTATAAGTTCAGCGTTGATTTTTCATCCAATAAATATGTCCCTTTCCTCGAAGCATACAGCAAGGCGCTGGGCAATAACGAATATTACGAACAGGTTTTAAGGGTAATATCCCTGCTCGATAAGCCCGAACTTAAAGCCATGACTGTAGCTAAAGAGAAATGGTATGAGATTGACGACGAGCAGGATTTGACGAATGCCGAAGCGCTTTTTGCATCGGAAGAGGAAGCCCCTGCCTTATATGGAAAGCGCTATGGAGGCTATTGGCGCTTTCCGCAGATGACGGATTTTTGCTATCTGGTAAACCCTTACTTCCCCAATGAGCGGATGAAAGAGGAGATGTTGTCTAATTTTGATATTTTATTGACGGAATACCCATCCGGCATGGGGGTAAATGCCCGGCTTGCCGCCCGGTTTGCCAATGTATGCGCCAAGCAGATTGTGGTGGGAAACGGCGCGGCGGAATTAATAAATACGTATATCCGGCTGAACGATGTAAAAACGGGCGTAATACTTCCTACCTTTGAAGAATACCCCAACAGACTGGCGCCTGCCAATAAAGTAGAATTTATTCCGGCAAACAGAGACTTTACCTATACGGCCGGCGGCCTCATTAATTTCTTTAATGAAAAGGATATCAAGCAATTAATCGTGATTAACCCGGATAACCCTTCCGGGAATCTGATTGAAGAAGCCGAATTATTGAAGCTTGTGGCATGGACAAAAGAAAAAGGGATAAGATTAGTTATAGATGAATCGTTTGCCGATTTTACAGCAAACAGTAAATGGTTTACGCTGTTTAACAAAGAATATTTAGGCGATAACCCACATTTGATAGTAGTTAAGAGCATTTCCAAGTCATACGGTGTGCCGGGGCTGAGGTTAGGCTTTATGGCTTCGGGCGATATCGAATTAATAAATAAGATAAAAAAGGAAGTCTCTATTTGGAATATCAATTCCTTTGCAGAGTTCTTTATGCAGATATTTACCAAATACCAGGATGCATACAAGCTGGCTTGTCAGAGCTTTGTAAATGAGCGGACCCGCTTCTTTTCCCTATTGGAAACGATCTCTTTCCTGCGTGTTATCCCCTCATCGGCCAATTATTTCTTATGTGAAGTCACCAGCAAATACACAACGAAAGAACTAAGCAGCCAACTTCTGTATTCTTATAATATACTGATAAAAGACTGTTCAACCAAAGCCGGCTTTCATTCCCAGCCCTATATCCGTATAGCCATCCGGGACGAAAAAGACAACAATCAGCTAATAAAAGCCCTGCGGCAACTGGACAGGTAAACGCAAAGGTTTTAAATAGACGGGATTTATCCCGGTGTAAATTCGGTAAAAAACGAAAGCTATCCATTTGTTGCCAATGTTTATGTTTCCATACGTTTGGATAAATAGAACATCAGGGGGGGGATTTTTCTTTATCTTTTCTGAAAAACAAATTGTATATATGGAAAACATCTCATACCTTTGTACGCGATTATAAAAATTCTTCCTTAGCTCAGTTGGTTAGAGCATCTGACTGTTAATCAGAGGGTCCTTGGTTCAAGTCCAAGAGGGAGAGCGCTGATAGAAAGAGAATTACAGATGATGTGGTTCTCTTTTGTTTTTTTCGGAACATACAATTCACATACAAAGTCTCCTTTTCTTTCTCAATATGGAATATATGATTGAATGTATAAAACAAATTAAATCAGTAACGGATGTTTAGGAAACTTCATTTATTTATCCTTATATTTTGTACAGGAATAAATTTATTTGCTCAAAAAACAAATTCGATTAAACTTTCCGGAACACTTTTAGACGAAACAAATGTTCCTGTGGAATATGCAAATATTGTCATGATATCATCCCTAGATAGTTTGACTTTTTTCGGAGGTTTTTCAGATTTGCAAGGGCAGTTCATATTTGAAGTACCTTCAGGTGAATATATTCTGAAAGTATCTGTTATTGGCTTTGATAATTTTGAAAGAAAATATCATTTGAAAGAAAGTACCGATTTAGGAGAAATCATTTTACATAATGCTTCGGTTGAAATAAGTGAGATCGTTGTTAAAAGGCAACGAATTATCAGAGAGGCGGACAGATTTATAATAAATGTTTCCAATGATCCTACTGCTATAGGTAAATCTGCCAATGATTTATTAGCCTATTCACCCGGTGTTTTTGTACAGGAACATAACGGGAGTATTACAATTAATGGCAAAACAGGTACGAAAGTAATGGTAAATGAACGAATTCTTCACGAACAAGGATTAGATCTCATTCGATATTTACAAACATTAAAAGCAGAAGATATTGTCAGAATAGAAGTGCTACCTTCCACCGGTGCGGAATTCGATGCAGATATGACAGGTGGGGTAATAAAAATCAAATTAAGACGCCAAAGAGAGGATGGAATGAATGGAAGCATTGGTACTCAATTTTCATTATCACCCGCAGAAGATGATGTATTCTCATTATACCCAAGCTTAACTTTAAATTATAAAAATAATAAAGTAAGTCTATATACTTCATTAAATTACAACCTTGAGCATACGTTAGAATTAGCAGAAGATAGTGTTGATTATAATACGGCGGATAGAATAATTCGGGGTAATTCAGTTTCAAAACGCTCTTACGATACCAAAAAAGTGCGTATAGGCGGAGTTTATGATATAGATAACAGACAAAGTATCGGCCTAGAATTTAATTACTCATTAGATAATTTAAAAAATACAACCCATAGTAATTCAGATGAAACAGATACCGAAAACTTAATCAATATAACCAGTCATTTTAGGGGGAAAAACATCATTGACAAATATTCATTATCAGCAAATTATATTTTAGAACTGGATTCATTAGGTTCTATTTTTAAAATTTTATTTGATTATGATAACAATAAGAATAAGAATAAACAAGATTATAATTCAAAATATGAAGCAATCGTTTCGTATGATTCAATATATCGAAGTGATATAAAAACTGATAACCGTTTATATGTTTTAAGTACTGATCTCGAAAAAAAAATAAATTCATCCTCCCTTTTGAGATTAGGATTAAAATATAGTAAGAGCAGTATGGATAACAGAATTATTTTTGATTATTACAATAGAAATGTATGGCATAATCTCGAGCAATTATCCAGTAATAATACATTTGATGAAAACGTTTTTGCGATATATGGCGCTTACACCTCTGAGTTTAAAGGCATAAATATTAATTTAGGATTACGGGGAGAATATACTTATGCCACTCCATGGACAAATAAAATCAAAATAGCTGAAAAGCAGAAGTATTTTAAATTATTTCCTACAGTTAATATTTTATTTCATCTTGACGAACAACATATCCATTCTATTATTTTTAATTATAACAAAAAAATTCGTCGACCTACATTTAGTGATTTAAATCCCTATAGACTTCCAACTTCAGAATATTCATTTATTGAAGGAAATCCCTATCTTGAACCGGCCTATTCAAATGATTATTCTACTAGTCTGGTATTATATAATAAATATAATTTCACATTCGGTGTTACAAGTATAAAAAATGATTTCAGCAGAATTGCTTCTGAAGATACTGAGGATAATAACGTTATGATTTTAAGACAGGAGAATATGGCAAATAATACAAATTATTATATAAATATAAATTTACCAATAGAAGTGTGTTCATGGTGGAATTCAAATACAAATTTACTAGGTTCAAGGAATATTGTGAAAGTTATTGAAGAAAAGGATAAGATCTTTGTATTTCAGGGAGGGATCGAAAATACTTTTATTTTACCTAAAAAAGTGTATTTTCAACTAGAAGGTTATTATGTATCTCCTTCCATATCGGGAAATATAAAAATGTTATCTGTTTACAAAGTAAATTCATCGTTACGAAAATCTTTTGTTGATAATAAAATAACTGTTAGTATTTTTGCTAATGATATATTTAACTCGGGAAGAGTCAGATTTAAAATCAAAGAAGAGGACTTTAGCCGGTATACAAAATCTCAATGGGGACATAGAGAATTTGGTCTTTCGATCCGCTATAATTTCAAAACAGGAAAATCTATAAAAGTAAAAAATATTGAATCGGGGGCCGACGAGGAAAGATCACGTTTATAATTATTCTAAATAAAATTATTTATATATAAGAGCGATGATTTTGGGTATTGG
>JAISXD010000082.1 GCA_031270665.1 Tannerellaceae bacterium
CGTATCGTTTAATTATGTATATGGATTTTCTAACATCAGCCAGTCGGATTATATCACAAAGGCTCGCCTGCGTAACTGGCAGATCCAGCTCTTTATTCCATTTTAATTCATAATGACACGTAGCTGAAAATTACACAACAGCCCTAAGGCCGCGACGCAAAAAAAGTGACGTTAAACCAGATAAAGGGGCCATTCCGGAAAGGGATGGCCTTTTGTTTTAAGCCCCCCCAAAAAAAAATAAACATTTCCCTCCGCCCCTTTGTTCTCCATCTGTAAGGGCGCTTACAGTAATTGCTTCAACCGTTATCCTTAGGTCGGCTGTTAGCTAAGATCCACAGGAGTATTAATCATTAAAACACAGGATTATGGCAAGAATTAACAGTGAAGCTGTCGGACGTGGCAGCGGATCGGTAGGCAACGTAACCTACCGCTACACGAGAGGAAAAACGATTATGTCGCGCCGTATTACCTCCAACAGGAGTAATACCGCCTCGCAGGTGAAACAGCGCAAGGGCTTCGGCGCCATCGCCCATGTGGCCAAAGCCCTCCATTCCCTCCTCAGTATTGGCTTCTCCAGGCACAAAAGCGGCTACGCAAACAACCTCTTTATGCACTACAACAAGCCGCTGATGGATTATATCAGGAACAATCCCGGTTTTGACGCCGAGCTGCCGGGCATAACGAATCTCTGCATAGCCCTGTCCGACCCCGGCTTCGGCAACAAAATACGGGTGGCCAACGGAGAGGTATCGCTCACCGTTACCTACCAATGGGGGCCGGGCGCTACGATAGAAGGCATGATACGCGCCTCGCGCAAGTTTATGTCGGGCGACGTCATTACGCTGGGGCTTTGCTATTCGTACCTGCTGGAAGGCGCCTATTTCGAGATGATTGAAACCTATTCGACGGAACTCACCGAAGGAGACGTGGCCAGCCTGGCTTTCAAGAGCCACTTCCCCATCACGCAGCAAACCTTCCCCGAAATGGACGTCTTCGGCATACTGCCCCCCGGTTTTGGCGACGTAGAGATTCTCGCTACCGCTATCCTCATGGGCAATAAGGATTCGTCTACCTCCTACCTCCTACCCATGCCCGACATGACGCCAGAGTTTCATGTAGCCGCGCAGACGTTTGACGACGACATGCATATGCGCCTGGTGATGCAGCATCCCGCCGCCTTTGCCGCCGAAATGGGCGAATGGGTGATAGACCTCCCCTTCGTATTCCTGGAAGATATGGAAGACAGCGAGCCAACTGTCTACAGCGTAAGCGCCCTGTCGAAAGACGCCGGCGGGAAGGTAAACGGGCTTATCCTGTCGCCTCCCGAGGGGACAAGCTATATCGTAAGCGATTATACGCCCGGCAGTGAAGAATATTCCGCCATCCTCAGAAACAATAAATACGCCGTCATCTTCACCGGCGTGGGACATCCCTCGCAGATAGCATAAAGCCCGCCCGGAGGCCGCCCGCCTCCGGGAAAGCCGCGGCAAAGGCTTTAGCTAAAACTTCCCCAAAATGATGGCCGAACAAGATTTAAGCTTATATTTGCATCCATTATAACCTCTAATATTTATTTATAACTATCATTACCATGAAAGAATTAAAGATGTACATCGATGGCCGGTTCGCCGCCAACCAGTCCGGCAAATGGATTGACGTATTAAACCCTTCTACCGAAGAAGTGATTGCACACATGCCCGACGGGACCGTTGAAGACGTCCGCAGCGCAATCAACGCCGCGGAAAAGGCACAGGACGCCTGGGAGAAACTTCCCCCCATCCGGCGGGCGGCCTACCTTACGAAGATAGCCGGCGGGATACGCGCCAGAGAGAAAGAACTGACCGACATTATTGTACGCGAAGGGGGGAAAACGCAAGCCCTGGCCAACGTAGAAGTGCTCTTTACGGCCGACTACCTTGAATACATGGCCGGATGGGCCCGGCGCTATGAAGGGGAAATCATCCCAAGCGACCGCCCGAACGAAAGCATCTTCCTCTTTAAAAAAGCAATCGGCGTTACAACGGGCATACTCCCCTGGAACTTTCCCTTCTTCCTCATCGCACGCAAAGCGGCGCCGGCCCTGTTGACGGGTAACACAATCGTTATCAAGCCAAGCCAGATTACCCCCATCAACGCTTACGTCTTTGCCCAGATAGCAGACGAGGCAGGACTGCCGCCGGGCGTATTCAACCTGGTGAACGGCCGGGGCTCCGTTATCGGGCACGAGCTGGCGGCCAATCCGAAAGTAGGCATGGTAAGCCTCACGGGCAGCGTAGAAGCAGGTATACAGACAATGGCAGCCGCCTCGGCCAACGTTACCAAAGTGTCGCTCGAACTGGGAGGAAAAGCGCCGGGTATCGTAATGCCGGACGCAGACCTTGATTTGGCCGTGAAATCCATCATCGCCTCCAGGGTAATCAATACCGGACAGGTGTGCAACTGCTGCGAACGCGTATACGTACATACAAGCATACAGGAGGCCTTCCTGGAAAAACTGACAGCCGGCATGAAAGCCGTCAAAGCAGGCAACCCGGCCGAAAGGGCAGACCTCGACATGGGCCCGCTCGTAGAAGAAGCCGCCTTGAAGTCCGTACAGGCGAAGGTGGAAAAAGCAATCGCACAGGGCGCCACATTGCTCTTAGGCGGCAGGCGCATCGGCACAAAAGGCTATTTCTTTGAACCGACCATCCTTACCGGCTGTACGCAGGATATGGATATTATCCGTGAAGAAACCTTCGGCCCCGTACTGCCGGTCGTAGCGTTTAGCGATACGCGCGACGCCATCCGCTGGGCCAACGACTGTGAATACGGCCTCACCTCGTCCGTATACACACAGAACCTGGATGTGGCCTTCCAACTCATCCGCGCCCTCAAGTTTGGCGAGACCTATATCAACCGCGAAAACTTTGAAGCCATGCAGGGATTCCATGCCGGCTGGCGCAAATCGGGCATCGGGGGCGCAGACGGGAAGCACGGGCTGGAAGAATACCTGCAAACACACGTCGTTTATCTGGAAACCAAAGAATAGGGAATGCCATACACACATTCAGGACTGTTTATCCCCTGCTACATCAACGCCCTCTATCCCGAAGTAGGCGTTGCAACCTGGCATTTGCTGAAAGACCTGGGCGTAAAGCCCGTATGCCCCGCGGGGCAAACCTGCTGCGGACAGCCAATGGCCAACGCAGGATTTGAACGCGGGGCCATACCCCTCTTGGAAGAATTTAAAAAGCGCTTCGATTCTTTCGAATACGTTATAACGCCTTCCGCCAGTTGCGCCGTATTCCTAAGGGAACACCTCGGCCGGACGGGCCACAGGGTGTACGAACTCTGCGAGTTCCTGCTCGACGTATTGAAGATAACCGGGGTGCCCGGCAGGTTCTGCCATAAGGTAAGCATACACAACAGTTGCCACGGCGTGCGCAAGCTACACCTCTCTTCGGCAAGCGAACTGGTGGAGCCGCCCTATTCCAAACT
Organism: Tannerellaceae bacterium; assembly: GCA_031270665.1. Lineage (GTDB taxonomy): Bacteria > Bacteroidota > Bacteroidia > Bacteroidales > Tannerellaceae > DFXE01. Next base: position 3,478 of record JAISXD010000082.1, read on the forward strand.
GAGAAAGATACTCTCCCTGGTAGAAGGCATAGAGATATGCGAACCGGCCAACACAGACGAATGTTGCGGCTTTGGGGGGATGTTTTCCATCGAAGAGCCCTCCGTATCCGTCTGTATGGGGCAAGACAAGCTGAAAAACCATCTGGACACCGGCGCCCAATACATAACCGGCGCCGACAGTTCCTGCCTGATGCACCTGCAAGGCATAGCACAAAGGGAGGAAGCGCCCATCCGTTTCATCCACATCGCACAAATCTTAGCCGCCGGATTATGAGTACACAACACGCAAAAGCAGCAGAGCGCTTCATCCGAAACAAAGCACAGGAGGAATGGCACAATGAAACGCTCCGCCTGGTACGCGAGAAAAGGGATCGCCAGGCGCTCCTCCTCCCCTGTTGGGAACAGCTGCGCCAACTGGCCAGCCAAATCAAGATGCACACAATCACCCATCTTGACAAATACATCGAACAGTTTGCCAATCAGGCCGAAGCAAACGGAGCCATCGTGCACTGGGCAAAAGACGCACGCGAACATAACGATATCATCTACGCCATCCTCGGGGAGCACCAGGTGAAAAAACTCGTGAAAAGCAAGTCCATGCTCACGGAAGAATGCCACCTCAACCCCTACCTCATAAGCCGGGGCATAGAAGTGGTGGAGAGCGACCTGGGCGAACGAATCCTCCAGTTGATGGACAAGCCTCCCAGCCATATCGTAATGCCCGCCATCCATATCAAACGGCAGGAAGTAGGCAAACTGTTTGAAGAAAAACTCCATACCGAAAAAGGGAACAGCGACCCTGGCTACCTCACACACGCCGCACGCCTTCACCTGAGGAACGAGTTCCTTACGGCCGGGGCGGCCCTGACGGGCGCCAACTTCGGCGTGGCGGCCACAGGAGACGTAGTGGTTTGCACAAACGAAGGGAATGCCGATATGGGAACCTCTTTCGCCAAACTGCACATCGTATCCATGGGCATAGAGAAAGTGACGCCCCATTACCAGGCGTTAAGCGTTTTCGTCCGCCTCCTGGCCCGTTCCGCTACGGGGCAGCCGGCCACCACGTACACCTCGCATTACCGCAAACCCCGGAAGGGATGCCAGATGCACATCGTACTGGTAGACAACGGGCGAAGCGATATATTAGGCGATGCAGACCATATCCAGACGCTCAAATGTATCCGTTGCGCCGCCTGCATGAACACCTGCCCGGTTTACCGCCGGAGCGGAGGATACGCCTATACCTACTTTATACCCGGCCCCATCGGTATCAACCTGGGCATGCTCAAATCGCCCGGAGAATATTATGATAACGTATCGGCCTGCTCCCTGTGCTATTCCTGCAACAATGTATGCCCGGCCAAAATAGACCTTGCCGATCAGATATACAAATGGCGCCAGCAACTATATTCGCTCGGGAAGGCAGACCGGACAAAGAAACTGCTCTCCGGGGGCCTCCGATACATCTTCACCCGACCGGCATTATACGGCGCCGCCCTGCGCCTGGCCCCTATTATAAATAAGACGCCCCGCTTCCTCATCTACAACAACCTGAACGCGTGGGGAAAAGGACGCGAACTGCCGGCCTTTGCCAAAGAATCGTTTACCCGGATGCAGGAGAAAGGAAAAATAACATAACAGCCCTGAACAATGAGCACAAAGAACGACATACTGTCTAACATACGAAGCCATAGCGGTAAAACCTATGCCATGCCCGTCATTGAACCGGACGCCATACGGTATACCGATACGGCTGCCCGGTTTATGGAAGTACTAAAGAGCGTGGGAGGAAGCGCCATCGAACTACAGGAGGGGGAAGACATCAATGCGCGAATCATGTCGCTATACCCCGAAGCCCGGAGTATAGCCTCCAACCTTCCGGAGATACGCATAGCAACAATCAACCCGGATGAAATAGCAACCCCTCACCTGTTAAACGGTACGGCCCTTGCCGTTGTACGGGGCGAAATAGGCGTAGCCGAAAACGGTTGCGTATGGATACCCCAGAACGTAAAAGAAAAAGCCGTCTGTTTCATTGCCGAATACTTACTTATACTGCTGGACAAAAACAACATCGTAAGCAATATGCACGAAGCTTACGCGAAAATCGGCTTTAACGACTATGGCTTCGGCGTATTTATTTCGGGCCCCTCCAAAACGGCCGATATAGAACAGGCCCTCGTAATAGGGGCGCACGGGGCCAAAGGGGTGGTCGTTTTCCTTACAGCCTGAGCTTACAGCTGCGAATAGGCCAGCGGCAGCAAAACGCGGTTAGTGTTGTCCGTCGCCGTATGGGCATATTCGGGGAGGCCTTTGATAGCGTTCCAGTCGGGATGGCTGCCGAAGGCTTTCCATGAGGCGTCGTGCGAAGCCTTGTCTTTATACCAGGTAAGGTACATGAGCGAAGGCATGTGGGGGCCGGACAGTACTTCGCCATAACATACCGGGTGGATACCTACTTTGTCGAATATAGCCATTTCGGCTTCGTTGAACATCTTTACCTTGCGCTGGTTGGCCTCTTCGTTAGGGCTCCGGTAATGCCGGAGATGGAATAGCGTACGCTCTTTACCGGGCGTCTTTAAGCGCGGTATCTTATCGAACGCCTCGCAAAGGTAGGATTCAAATTCCTTGTAGACGGGGCTTACGGCTGCCTTGTCGTAAAAAGGCTGGGCCGCTTTCCTGAAAGCAGCATCGTCCCAAATCTCATGCTTAACCTGATGGAAGGCGCCGATACCGGGATACACAAAGAGGTAAAAACGCTGCGGCGTGTCTTTTTCTTCATACAATTTAAAGGCCCCTACCTTGATTGCTTTCCGGTTGTATGCCGGGATAAGTGTGTTTTGATAGAACGAATCGAGTTCGTTGTCTCCCGATGCGGTAAGCGTATAGATACGCCATTCGTAGATTTCTTTTCCGCCTGCCGTACGGGACGCCACGGAGGCAAGGCCTTTCACCGCGGGAACGGTAGAGAGCAACCCGGCTACTTTCATAAAATGTCTTCTTCTCATATTTTTCATGGGTTAGATGGATGTAAAACGCATCAAAGATAAAGATTTCGACGTAATTTTCGTATTTTTGGGCAAATTTTGAGTACGTGACGATGAAAAAGTTTATTTTTCTTCTCTCTTTCAGCTTATTTACACTGCCTCTTACAGCGCAAACAGAGACCAATCTTTTCCGGGCGGCTGATAAAAGCAAGATGAACCACTGGGTCGATTCGGTTTTCGACACGATGAGTTTAGACGAACGTATCGGCCAGTTGTTTATGGTGATTGCAAACCCTGCCGCCGATACGCGGAATATGCAGAAGCTTACACGTTACATCAACGACATAAAAGTGGGCGGCATACTCTTTGCCAAAGCGGGAAGCCCGCAGGCGCAGGCCGAAGTAACCAACCGTCTTCAAAAAGCCTCGCGCGTGCCTTTGTTTATCGCCCTCGACGGCGAGTGGGGCCTATCGATGCGCTTAAACGGAACCACCCGTTTTCCCCGCAACATGACGCTTGGGGCCATAGAGAACGATACGCTCCTCGAAATATACGGCAAAGAAGTAGGCCGGCAATGTAAAGAAATGAGGATACAAATCAATTTTGCACCGGCTTTGGATGTGAACAGCAATAGGGCCAACCCCGTAATCGGCAACCGCGCCTTTGGCGAAGACCCCGACCTTGTTTCCGATAAAGGGCTGGCTTACTGCAAAGGGTTGGAGAGCGCCGGCATTATTCCGGTAGCAAAGCATTTTCCCGGGCATGGGGATACGTCGGACGATTCGCATCATACGCTTCCCGTCATCCACCACAGCCGGCAACGGCTCGACAGCGTAGAGCTGCTCCCGTTCAAAAGATACATATACGACGGCTACCCCGGGATTATGACGTCGCACCTGTACGTGCCTTCCCTGGACAAAACGAAGGATATGCCGGCTACCTTTTCCAAACCTATCGTGACGGACCTGTTGCAGAAGGAATTTGGCTTCCAGGGATTATTGTTTACCGATGCGCTGGCCATGAAAGGGGCGCTGGTAAAAAAAGGCGAAAACATATCCGTCAAAGCATTGCAGGCGGGGAATGATATCCTGGTGTCGCCGGCTACTCCCATAACCGATTTTGAAGCCGTCAAAGAGGCGATAGAAAAAGGTACGCTCGATTTAAAAGACATTGAACGGCGCGTACTCAAAGTATTACAATACAAATACATCACCGGTCTGGCCAATTACAGGCCCATACAAACAAAAGGCCTGTCAGAGCGTATCAATACGCCCCATGCAGCCTGGCTGGCAGCCAAACTCAATGAAGAAGGGATCACCCTGCTGAAAAACACATCCGGTTATATACCACTGAAAGAACTCGACAAAAAGAAAATAGCCGCCGTCTCGTTGGGCGACTCGAAAGGCAATGAATTTCAGAAGATGCTCAACCGCTACGACTCCGTGTCCGTCTTCAGTCTGGGACGGAATGCTACAGCGGCCGAACAGCTGAAAGTATATGCCGCCCTTGAAGCGTTCGACTTAATTATTTGCGGTATCCACACGGTACGTATCCCCGAATCGGAACCCCTGCGGAAGCTGGCAGAGAAGAAAGACGTTATCCTCACCTTCTTTACCCAGCCTTATTTCTCTAAAGATTACAAAAAGTCTGCAGACAAGGCAAAAGCCGTTATTATGGCTTACGAAACCTCTCAGCAGGCACAGAGGTATGCGGCGCAACTTATCTTCGGAGGGATGGCAGCGAAAGGAAAACTCCCCGTTTCTATCCCCGGCATGTATTTTTCAGGAACGGGCGTCTTTACCGAAAAGACGCGCCTGGGATACCATGAACCCGAAGAGACAGGCGCCAATATGGACCGCCTGCATGTGATTGACGGTATCGTAAAGGAAGCGCTTGAAGCGAAAGCCTTTCCCGGATGCCAGGTGTTGGTTGCCCAGGACGGCCTGGTTATTTACGATAAATCCTTCGGCTATTACACTTACGACAAGAAACAGCGCGTAGATGAATATTCCGTTTACGACCTGGCTTCCGTTTCAAAGGCCGCCGGGACGCTGCTTGCCGTAATGAAGCTATACGACGAGAAAAACTTTACCCTCACCAACAAAATATCCGACTATATACCCGAACTGAAAGACTCCGATAAAAAAGACATTCTAATAAAGGACCTGCTTTACCACCAGTCCGGCGTAGTCCCTACGATAGCTTTCCATACGAATAAAAACCTCCCTAACCTGGTTTCGGACACGGCAAAGCCGGGTTTCCGTACAGAGGTGGCAAGCGGCTTTTATCTGCATGATTCATTTCGTGATACGGTTATCAATGAAATCAAAACCTCCAAACTTGGCACGAAAGGGAAATACCTTTACAGCTGCATCAACTTTATCATACTGCAAAAAATGGTAGAAGCCCAGACGAAAGAGCCGCTCGACAAGCTATTGCACGCTAATTTCTACAGACGACTGGGAGCCGCCATCACCACTTATAATCCATTAAAGACAATAGACACCCTGCGGATTGTCCCTACGGAAGACGACCGACTCGTCCGCCGACAGTTACTCCGGGGCTATGTACACGATGAGGCGGCAGCATTTCAGGGGGGAGTTTCCGGTAATGCCGGTCTGTTTTCCAATGTCAACGATTTGGCAAAGATATTACAACTCTTTCTCAACCAAGGAGCCTATGGAGGCGAACGTTACCTTTCGGCTGAAACCAGCCGGCTGTTTACGCAGAGCAAAAGCCCTGTCTCACGTCGGGGATTAGGCTTTGATAAACCGGCTGTGGGAACACCCAAGCTCTCGCCCTGCGGAGCCCTGGCCCCGGCGTCTGTCTACGGGCATACAGGATATACGGGAACCTGTTTCTGGGTAGACCCCGACAACCGGCTTATCTACATTTTCCTTTGTAACCGCGTTACGCCCACCCGCGCCAACAACAAACTCAGTTCATTAGAGATCCGTACAAGGATACAGGATGCGATATACAAGGCCATTGATAGGAAAACCCAAAAAGATTCATAATTTTGCACCTCCTTCTCAAGAGGAGAATTAAATAGTCACATTTAAAAAACAAAAGATATGTTATTCGGACACGGCGACGATTTTTACAGCACACAGCAGCAAGTAACCAGCAACTTCAGTTCCAACGTATGGCATGGCGCCAACCTGGAAAAGCTGATTGCCCATCTTAACACTCAGTTTGACAGGATAACCCGTTATCCCGAACCCGACGCAGGGAGTTTGAAACGCTTACTGGCCCGGCGGTACGAAATAGCGGAAGATAATGTAGTGATAACGAATGGTTCCGTAACGGCCCTCTACTTGCTGGCGCAAGTATGGCACGAGAAAAAGTCGGCCATATTAACGCCTGCATTTTCCGAATACGAAGACGCCTGCCGCCTTCACAAGCACAAGATAACCTTTATCCCCAACTCCGAAGATATTTCGGGATTAGACCTTGAAGGACAGGAGCATTGCTGGATATGCAATCCGAATAACCCCGACGGCAAACTGTTCAGCCGCACGGAACTGCTTGGCCTGATTGCCGCCAATAAGCAAACAACCTTTGTGGTAGACCAGTCCTATGCCGCTTTCACTACCGAGGATATACTGAAACCTTCCGATCTGAAGGCTAACAAAAACCTGGTGCTGGTACATTCCGTCTCAAAAGCATACAATGTGCCCGGCCTGCGTATGGGGTATATCATGGCGCCACCGGCCATTACAAAAGCGGTAAGCAAATACCTTATCCCCTGGTCGGTCAACACCCTGGCGATAGAAGCCAGTAAATACATCTTGATACATCCGGCGCAATTTACGCTACCTATCCGCAAATGGCAACGCGAAACAGCCGAGCTGATTTATCAACTAAACAAACTCGACGAACTGGAAGTAATTCCCAGCACAACCACTTTCTTTTTGGTGAGATTAAAAAAAGGAACAGCCGCCGAACTAAAAGAATATCTGCTTACAAACCACGGCATCCTCATTCGCGACGCCTCCAACTTTCATGGCCTCGACGAAACCTATTTCCGCCTCTGCACCCAAACTCCCACAGAAAATCAACAACTGATAGACGCAATCAAAGAGTGGATGAAAGCGAACTGACATTTACTGGAAAGTAGCGGCCGCCGGAGGATAGTTATTTATAAGCGGTTGATTCACCGGAGTAATACTTACTATTTCGTCTACAATGAATCTGGAATATCCTCTCCAGGGCAGCGTACCGAAATATTCCTTATACCGAAGTTCCACCATTTGTCCGCCGGCGCGCATCAACGAGTCGGCTATTTGCGGATTGGCCACTGAGAAGTTAAACTCATTGGATTGTATCGCTCCGGGCTTGCTGCTCTGGAAACCGCTCTGAATCAATTTCCCTTCGTACGTCTTGAAAAGAATCCCTTTGTATACCACATAATTAAGTTGCCCGGTCTTCACCCCTTCCCCAAAAGGATAATAATAACGGATAGCAACAAACAGAACCAAACCCAAGACAATTGTAACAAGCGTATAATTGCGGATTTTCCTTAATTTGCTTTTTATTGAAGGCTTTATCGTAATCGGCATAATTGTATCTTTAATTGATTGATTATGCAAAGATAACATCCCCCAAGCAATTAAATCCATCTCGGTCGAATATTTTTTTTATGACAAACGGTTTTGTTACATTTGCATCTCAAACATGGGTTCTTTTTAAACAAAAAGAGTATGGATATGAAAAAAATAGCATTAATCTCCGGTATAACCGGACAGGATGGGTCTTTTTTGGCCGAGTTTTTAATAGAAAAGGGATATGAGGTGCATGGGATTATCCGGCGATCGTCTTCTTTCAATACAGGGCGGATTGAACACCTGTATTTGGATGAGTGGGTGCGGGACATGAAACAACAGCGGTTGATAAACCTGCATTATGGGGATATGACGGATAGCAGCTCGCTCATCCGGATTATACAGGCGGTACAACCGGACGAGATTTATAACCTGGCGGCCCAGAGCCATGTGAAGGTTTCGTTTGACGTACCGGAATATACAGCCGAAGCAGACGCAGTAGGCACATTGCGTATACTGGAAGCTATCCGTATATTGAGGTTGGAGCAAAAAACGAAGATATACCAGGCCTCTACCTCCGAATTGTATGGAAAGGTACTGGAAGTGCCACAAAGCGAGACAACGCCTTTCTACCCCCGCTCTCCCTATGGCGTGGCAAAACAATATGGCTTCTGGATAACAAAAAATTACCGGGAAAGTTATGGTATGTTTGCGGTAAATGGTATTTTGTTCAACCATGAGAGCGAAAGAAGAGGAGAAACGTTTGTTACCCGAAAGATTACGCTGGCGGCCGCCCGTATCGCACAGGGATTCCAGGATAAACTTTATTTAGGCAACCTGGATTCGTTGCGCGACTGGGGATATGCTAAAGATTATGTGGAGTGTATGTGGCTGATGCTTCAATATCATACCCCGGAAGACTTTGTGATTGCTACCGGCGAGTATCATACGGTACGTGAATTTTGCACGCTCGCTTTCAGAGAAGTAGGCATTGAACTTCGGTGGGAAGGCAAAGGGATTGATGAAAAAGGGATTGATGCGGCTACCGGAAAGATATTAGTGGAAGTAGACCCGAAGTATTTCCGTCCGGCAGAAGTAGAACAGTTGTTAGGCAACCCGTCCAAAGCAAAGACATTATTAGGATGGAACCCGACTCAAACGAGCTTTCCCAAATTAGTAAAAATAATGGCTCATCATGATATGAAATTCGTAAAGAAACTTCATATACGCCAAATGCCGGAAGAAAATAATAGAGAATAAATGAAATTATCGGATTACATCGTTTCATACTTTGAAACACAAGGAATAGATGTTATTTTTGGTTATATTGGTGGAATGATTACACATATTGTGGATTCTATTTCACATAATGAACAGATTAAATTTATTCAAACTTATCATGAACAAACGGCAGCAATAGCTGCTGAAGGATATGCAAGAGAATCGGGAAAATTTGGTGTTGCAATATCGACTAGTGGACCGGGAGTAACCAATATGATAACTGGAATTGCCGATGCATACTTTGATTCAATTCCGGTTATTTATATAACTGGTCAAGTAAATACGTACGAATATAAATATGCAAAACCTATTCGTCAACAAGGTTTTCAAGAAACAGATGTAGTGAGTCTCGTAAAGTCAATAACAAAATATGCTAAATTAATTGATAAAGCAGAAGATATACGCTATGAATTGGAAAAGTCTGTCTATATTGCTACTCATGGACGAAAAGGGCCTGTTCTTTTAGATATCCCGATGAATGTTCAGCGAGCGGAAATTAATTCAGATATTCTCTGTGGTTATATTTTAGAAGAAGAGAAAACAGGAACAATGGATATGGATATGGATACTGATTGTATCCAAAAATTATTGTCTGATGCTAAGTGTCCATTATTACTACTTGGAGCAGGATGTAATGATACAAGTATTCAGGATGTTATAACGAAATTTGTTTCGAAGACCAATATTCCTGTAGTGACTTCCTTGTTAGGAAAAGGTTCTATTGACGAAACATATCCTTATTATATAGGGATGATTGGAAGTTATGGTAATCGTTGTGCAAATATGAGTATTGCCAATTCTGATTTGTTAATAGCTTTGGGCACAAGACTAGACACCCGGCAAACAGGCGCTCAAATTGATTCATTCTTAAAAAACGGCAAAATCATACATGTAGATATTGATGGCAACGAGTTGGAATATAATCGACTTAAAAACAGGATAAAAATCTGTTCTGACATTATTTCTTTTTTAAACAATACCGATTATACAAGATTACAACTTCAAGATTATACAAGTTGGCATAAATATTTGTTAAAACTGAAAAAGAATTATGATCAGAATAATGAGATAGAAAGATTTATAGAAAATAAGTCGCCATATAAATTCATACAAATGCTGAATCAATATATCAATGATAATGACGTTATTATAGCGGATATCGGGCAAAATCAAATGTGGACGGCTCAAACATTACAACTAAAAAAAGGTCAGCGATTTGTTACAAGTGGAGGATTGGCTCCGATGGGATTTTCTATACCTGCATCCATTGGTATAGCATTTGCAAGTCCAGACAAAAATATCTTTTCAATATCTGGCGATGGAGGCTTTCATATAGCAGTTCAATCTCTTATGTTAGTTTCTCAATACAATCTTCCTGTCAAAATAATTGTGATGAATAATAATGCTTTAGGTATGATAACACAGTTTCAGCATTTATATTTTGACGATAGAATGGTAGGAACAACAAAAGATGGAGGATACGAAGTTCCTGATATTAAAAATATAGCAGAAGCGTATAAATTATCTTATTTCAAAATCACGGAAGATAATTTATCAAATAAATTGTTATTGGATAATATATTCTCTTCAATAAATTGTATCATTGAATATCAAATAAATGGATTAACAACTGTATCTCCTAAATTGGAATTTGACAAACCGATAGATAAACCCACACCGTTATTGTCTGATGAAGAACAAAAAATGAATATCATTGATGATATACAGGAACAATGTTACTATAAGAATTAATTATTCGATATAAAACTAAAAAAATGAGTGGCAATGAATAAAAATGCCAGAATATATGTAGCCGGCCATTTAGGCTTGGTAGGTTCCGCCATCTGGAACAACCTCAAACAGAAAGGATATTCCCGCTTGACGGGCAGAAACTCCCATGAGTTGGATTTGCGGGACAGTATGGCCGTAAAGGATTTCTTTGATAAAGAGCAACCGGAATATGTGTTGATAGCCGCAGCACAGGTGGGAGGTATCATGGCAAATACTACCTACCGGGCAGATTTTATTTATAATAATCTGCAGATACAGCAAAATATAATCGGCGAATCTTTCCGCCATCAGGTAAAAAAGCTATTGTTCCTGGGAAGTACCTGTATTTATCCCAAAGAATCGAAGCAACCGATGAGTGAAAACGAATTACTTACCGCCCCGCTGGAATATACGAATGAACCTTATGCCATTGCAAAGATTGCCGGACTAAAGATGTGTGAAAGTTTCAACCTGCAGTATGGAACGAACTATATCGCCGTAATGCCAACGAATCTGTATGGCCCGAATGATAATTTCGATTTGGAACGAAGCCATGTATTGCCGGCTATGATCCGTAAAATCTATCTGGCCAATGCACTGAAAAGGCAGGATTGGGACGCCATTCGCAAAGACCTGAACAAACGCCCGGTGGAGGGGAAAAATGGAGAGACCACCAAGGAAGAGGCCATCGTACAACTTCTGCACAAATACGGCATTACAACGAATGCCGTTGAATTATGGGGTACGGGGAAGCCGTTACGTGAATTTCTTTGGAGCGAAGAGATGGCCGACGCCTGCGTATATATAATGGAACATGTTAATTTTAAGGATTTGGCGAAGGATAAGAAAGAAGTTCGTAACTGCCACATCAATATAGGTACGGGAAAAGAGATTTCCATCCAAGAGTTAGCCGGATTAATCGTGAAAACGGTTGGTTATGACGGCGAAATTATCTTTAATGCAGAAAAGCCGGATGGCGCCATGCGTAAACTCACAGACCCGTCCAAACTGCATGCTTTAGGTTGGCGTCACCGGATTGATATAGAAGAAGGAGTGTGCAAGTTATACAATTGGTATATCTCCCCCCCTCTCTCTCTCTGAGTTACCATCCTCAATTGAATATGATTCTGAGAAGAACTGATTAAATGTACAAGGAATTGTACGGAAAGTACAAAAGGATTAGTTTATTTTTAAAAAATATTTGTTTGATATTGCAAAATAGAAATGTTTGATTTATATTTGCACTATCAAACAAATAATCTAATTGATAAATAATTCAATTATTGGATAATTTGTTAAAGGTCTCTAATACATAGGTTATTTAATTGTATCTCATTATATAGATTTAACTAAATTCCTATTCTATGCTATAAGGCCGTCAGAATAAATCCTGACGGCCTTTTTTCAGTTACTCCGGCTGCTTTGAACAAATTGCAGTAAGTCCATTATTTCCCCGGCAGAGCAAGGTTCTTCTTCAAGTATCTCCAGGATACCAACCAAATATCCGTTTAAATAATTAATTTTGTGTCCGTAACTATTCTTATTTATCTGTTATGGCTTTAAAACGATTCGGAGTATCCCTTGAGGATAAACTGCTTGAAGAACTTGATACGTATACAAATGAAAACGGTTTTGCCAACCGTTCACAAGCAATCGGGTTCTTAATCAAGAAATATGTTACGGAACAAAAATGGCAATGCAATCATCTTGTAGGTGGCACAATCATCATCATGTACCACTGGAATAAAAAAGAGATTACATCCAAAATAGCTTCTATCCAGCTAAGCTATACGGATGTAATCCTTTCATCATCCCAATATTATATTAACGATAACTTTTGCATGCACATCGTAACGGTAATGGGAGAGGCGCATCGCCTCACCGAATTATCCGGCCAACTGACAACCATAAAAGGCATCAAGCATGGCAAATTAGTGATGAGCAGGGCCGATTAAAGATATGTGTTAAAACAAGATTTGCGCCATCCGTCCGGGGGACACACATACAAGAAGTATAGCAATCCCTACTTCTGCGGGGGAAGCAGCGGGCGAATCTCTTTCTGAAATATCTCCCGCCCGATAATCCGGTAGTGAGGGTCATATGCTTTAGAAAAGGGTTCGCTATGATGCATCACATATTTGCCTTGTTCAAGTAGCGAAAATATCTTTGCCCGTTCCTGTTCGTAACCGGCAAGCGATAGATCCATTGTGTGGATAACCGAATCTATTTCCTGCCATTCCCCTTCCCACTGTTCAAGTGTGATGGTTTGTATATTGCTTACACTTCGTAAAAACGCATCGAAAAAGGCGTCGCGCGAAATAAGTCCTTCTTTTATAACAGACAAATTAACTCTGAAAAAGTTTCCGTTAGAACCGGTTGGTTCATAATAAGCGCCGTCCGGATGTTCGAACGAAGCAAGTTCCCTGTCTAAGTAAGCGCCAGCGGATGTGGTATCGCTTACCATATGCCCCGGACCAAAATAATCCTGGAAAAAATTCTTATAGATATCCTGCAAGGTAGATTCCGGATACAGGCTTAACTGGCTTTTTACCGCCGTACGAATCCGTTCGCTTTTCGTATCTTTACAAGACGTCAGGGCCAGGGCCAAAACGATAAAAGGTATGAAATATCGCATCATGAAGTATTTTTACAGCTTGAATGATATTCCTCCCATACAGGTAACGCCAGGCATTGGGTAACCGGCCATTGTCTCGTATTTTTTCCCCGACAGATTATCTCCTTTCACAAAAACTTCCATCCATTGCAACGGGCAATAGGCTACACGTGCATTTAGCAATGCATAATCTATGGTTTGGGGATTATCTCCGGCAACGAGGTAGAGCTTGTCTATCACCTGCACGCCGGCACTCAGGGCAAATTTACCGGGGCGGTAAACCACGCCTGCATAAAATTTATTCCCGGGTGCGCCGGTAATCGGTTTTTCCATGTCTAAGTAGCTATAGTTGGCATTCAGGCTGAGGTTATCCCCTATCAGGTAGTTCAGGCTAAATTCGAGTCCCTTATTGGAAAATTCCCCTATATTCCTGTTTTGCATACGGCTTTCGCCCACTGAAATAACTTCTATCATGTTATCTCCTCTGATATAATACAAGGTTAATTCCATCAACATCCGGTTGTCCAATAGTCCTTGCAATACAGTGAAGTCATAGCTGAGACTGCGTTCGGGAAGCAACTCTTCGTTAGCAGGAGCATACATGTATAATTCGCGCATATTGGGGGTACGGAAACCTTTAGACAATGAAAACTTCAGGCTTGTCTGTGCGGCAGCCTTGAACGAAACGCCTGCTTGTGGCACCCATTCGGCGCCATACAACTTATGGTTCTCCAAACGTAGCCCCGCTTCCAGCATAAATTTCCGGATTTGCTGTTGGGCAAGGATATATCCCGCCACTTCATTCAGTTTGATATGGTCGGCATATATTTCGTTCACCGGGTGGCGATAGGCATTACCGCCATATAGCTTCACATCAAATCCTCCTGTAATTGTGTTGTCCTTGAACAGATTCACCGCCTGGTATATATTTACGCCACCCATATAGTCTGTCGATTCGAAAAGATATGGGCGGGGAGTTCCTCCTTCAAAATAACCATCATTGATTTTATGGTCTCCCCAGTTATAGTAAAAGTTCACGGCTCCCCGTGTTCTGCCATACTTATTTTCCAAAGAAAGCCCGGCCATGCCACGCAATACGTCGGTTGTTCCATCCAATAAAGGGCGGCTTTCCTGTCCGGGTACCTGCGCCTTGGCTTTTACGATGTTTATATTACCGGTGGCATTCCAGTTTTCAGACAAATCATAGCCTGATTTCACAAATCCCGTCCATGAGTCAAAATCGGAATTGGGGCGATGTCCGTCCGTCCGTTCATAATTACTGCCGACAACGCCCGAAAACCGCCCGGCACGGTAGCTATCCGTTACCGCATACCGTTGTGTGCCGTACGAACCGCCCATCAACCTTGCCGACAAGCTGTTCCCCTCTTCAGTAGCCTGCCGGGTGATAATGTTAATGGCCCCACCCATCGCATTGGAACCGTAGAGTATAGACGCCGCCCCGCGTGACACTTCCACGCGTTGTGCATCCGATGCGATATAGGCGTCGGCCACAGGATGCCCGTAAATAGTAGCATACTGCGGATGTCCGTCTATAAGAATAAGCAACTGTCCGGCGCCACCGGAAAAGCCGCGCATACTGATACCTCCTGCTGCGCCTCCCGAAACGCCGTAACCGGCCATTCCACGGGAGGTAACGAATAAGCCCGGAACTTGTTGCATGAGCGCCGGAAGCAACGTTGTCTCTTCGCTTTGTTCGATTACGCCACGGGGTATCACGGTAATCGGAACAGGTATTACGTCGCGTGGAACAGGTATTCGCGTACCTGTTACTACCACTTCACGCAGGTTGACAGCCTGACTTCTTACCGTATCCGACGACGCAATGCGGCTACTTTGCGCCTGGCTGATTGTTGAGCACAAACAAGCTGATACGAATAATAGTATTCCCTTTTTCATCTTTTTCTTTTTCTTTTTTTTGTTTGTTATTAATTGTCTGTTGTTATTTTTACCATCCTAAAAATAGCATACCTCCGGCACTGACAAGTATAATCAGGCCAGCAAGCAAGTGTACGTATCGCTCCCGGTTCCGTATTTTTACCAAAGAAAAACCTTTATATCCCAGAAAAACCATAACCAGCATCGTCCCTATCGTTGCGATGGCAAAGACCAACGCTACCAGGAATATGGAAAACATATTGCGTTCGGAAGCAGGATAAAACAATAAAGGGATAAGCACTTCGCAAGGGCCGAAAAAGAAGATCAGGAAAACAATCCAGGGCGTTGCACGAAATGTCCTGGCTTCTTCTTCTGCGATGGGCAAATGAGCGTGGTGCGAATGCCGTACATATTTATATATACCATAGATTGTATAACCTACCCCAAAAAGGAATAATGCCCAGGAAACGACGCCTCCCCGCCAGGATTCGACCGATTCGAGCTTATGCAGGCTGGCGCCCAATCCGACCCCGATCATCCCTATTAAGACGGAACTTGCCACATGTGCGATACCTGAAATAAAGGTAATCCACATCGTTTTAGCCATCGTCCAGCCTTGCGCCTTGCTCAATACGATAAACGGCAGGTAGTGGTCTGGCCCCAATAACGTGTGGATACATCCCAAGGAAGCTGCCGTGGCTAAAAGAATTGTCTGTTCATTCATGTTTTTACAGTTTATTTATGAGGGACGCCTGGCAAGCCGCCCCGAATCCGTTATCTATATTTACAACACTCACACCGCTGGCGCAACTGTTCAGCATGGAAAGCAGTGCGGAAACGCCTCCAAGGTTTGCCCCGTAGCCAACACTGGTAGGCACACCGATAACCGGCTTGTCTACCAATCCTCCTACAACGCTTGCCAAAGCCCCTTCCATTCCGGCAATAACGATCACTACCCGGGCTTGCCTTATTATATCGAGCTTATTAAAAAGCCGGTGCAAACCAGCTACGCCCACGTCGTATACCCGTTCTACTTTATTCCCGAGGAAAGCGGCTGTAAGCGCAGCCTCTTCGGCTACCGGCAAGTCGGAGGTGCCTGCCGCTACCACGGCGATGTAGCCTTTTTCATTCATCTCGCGGCTTCTTCTCCATAGCAAGAGGCGCGCCAGTGCGTGGTATTCGGCTCCGGGCACTATTTTCATAACGGCCTGCGCCGTATCTGCATGCATACGGGTTATCAATATATCAGCTTCTTTCTCATATAAACGGGCGGCAATCCGGCAAATCTGATCCGGCGTTTTTCCTTCTCCATAGATTACTTCCGGGATACCTGTGCGTTTCAGCCTGTCCATGTCTAACATGGCAAAGCCCATATCTTCAATCGCTTTGTTTTCCATACTGTATGACGGATTTTTCTATTTCGGATAGCGATATTTGATGTTGTTCGGCTAAGCGGCGGCAATCATCCGACTCCGGCTTGGCGTTAACCAATGTCCCTTTGTAATACGATTGTTTTACCCGCACGTTCCCGTAGGGAGTTTCCACACACCGTTCTTCCCGCCTCAACACATCTCTGGATAAGATTTGGCAGCGAATACCGATAGTGGTGCTGTGGGTGAATAGAATCTCTTTCATTACTTCTTTGACCGATGGTTTGCAAAGGACGGAAAGCTGTACGGCAGGACGTGATTTTTTCATGATAACAGGCGTCATCCAGGCGTCATTGGCTCCGGCTTTCAGTAATTGTTCCAGCAAGAAGTCATAATGTTCCGGGCTCATATCGTCTATATTACATTCCAGCAAGGCAACTTCTTCGGTTGTCACATCCGGCGTTTCTTCACCATTTTCGCCGTCTTCGCAAAGGAATACCCGCAGTATATTCGGAATCTCCCTGTCAATGGTTCCGAGTCCGCAGCCCGTACGGATGATGCGGAAACGGCAGACACTGGTAAATTCGTCTGCCGTTGCGGCAAGAATGGCTGCTCCGGTAGGCGTTGTCGCCTCATAAGCTACAAGCCCTACTTTCACCGGTATGTTTTTTACAATCTCCGCTGTGGCGGGAGCCGGCACAGGCATGACGCCATGCGCACATTTAACCGTTCCGCTTCCCAGTTGAACAGGCGATGATATCACTTTATCTACGTTCAGGTAAGTAAGGCAAATGGCTGCCCCTACGATATCGACTATCGAATCCAATGCGCCGACTTCATGGAAATGTACTTTTTCTTTCGGGCAGTTATGCACTTTCGCTTCGGCTTCCGCTACGCGGTTGAAAATCTTCAGGGCAAGCTCCTTTACAGGTTCCTGTAGCGTACTATTACAAATGATTTCTTCTATATGCTGCCAATGGCGGTGTTTTTCTTTTCGGGGATTTTTGATAACGACATCTGCTTTCGTTCCATAGATATGCCTCCGGTGGTCTCTTTTTACCGAAAGCCGGAAACCGTCTATCCCAAGCTTTTCCAGTTCGGCGGACAGATAACCGGCGTCTACTCCGAGGTCGATCAACGCCCCAAGATTCATATCGCCGCTGATTCCGGCAAAGCAATCGTAATACAGTATTCTCATGGTATAGTCTTTAAGGGATTTGTAATGGTTCTGTTCAGTTTGCCGGAAACTAAGCCTTCGGGATCAATCCATACCTGTTCAAATCCGGCTGCTTTTATTTGTCCGGTAACCGTATCCGATATAGCGTGTAAACGGGGAAGTTCGTCCGCCGGAACCTCTATCCGTGCCAAAGCGCCGTAATGCCTTACCCGTACATCTTTGAAACCAAGCATATTCAAAATATCTTCCGCCCGTTCTATCTGCGCCAGTTTTTCAGCCGTGATAACCTGATGGTAAGGAATGCGGGAACTCAGGCATGGGCTTGCCGGCTTATTCCAATTGGGCAATCCGAAATACCGGGCAAGCAGGCGGATATCCTCTTTCGTTACGTTACAATCAACCAGGGGCGATTGTACCCGGTAGTTTGCTGCGGCTTGTAACCCGGGACGGTAATCGCCCAGGTCGTCATAATTCGTGCCGTTCAGCACATCGAACAAAGGATATTTCTCTTTAACAGTCTGCAATTCCCGGTAAAGATGTTGTTTGCAGAAGAAACAGCGGTTTTGAGGATTTTGATTGTACTGTTCATCGCTTATTTCCCTTGTTTTTATTACTTCAAGAGAAATATCAAACTGCCCGCAGAACGCTTTCGCCTGCTCAAAGTCCTTCGTTTTTAAACTTTCCGAATGGGATATGACCCCAATGGCATTGCTTTTTCCCTGTATCTTTCCGGCTAAAAACAAAACGAGGGCAGAATCGATTCCCCCGGAAAAAGCGACGATGGAACCTTTTCGTTTCCCAAACCAATCTTCCAGGCACGATCGTTTGTCTTGAAGTATAGATGTTAGATTATCCATTCATTCTGTAATGGTTAGTGACACGTGTTTTCAAAAACATGTCATAAATGTAAGGTATAATTAAATACCATACAAATAATTAGGTATTAAAAACGAAAAATTATCAACTAAAAGCGAATAGCGTCTCTATTATGGCACACGGAACACCTAAAAAATCATTATCTTTGGCGGAAAAAAAATTATGACGTCAATTCATTTGGATGGTTTACTGATTGGAATTATTACTTTTCTCATTATAGGGTTGTTTCACCCCATTGTTGTTAAAGCGGAATATTATTGGGGCACTAAGTGTTGGTGGTTTTTTCTAGTGTGCGGTATTTCAGGTACCATTGCTTCTTTATTTATTGGAAGTGTATTGATATCGGCTATTTTCGGGGTATTCGCCTTTTCGTCTTTCTGGTCGATAAAAGAAGTGTTCGAACAGGAAGGGCGCGTATTGAAAGGTTGGTTTCCTAAAAATCCCAAAAGAAATTATCCCGGACATACGTAATTGTATATTTACCGACCGAAAACAAAGAAGGCAGATACAAACGATCTGCCTTTTAATTTTTAATTGCTCCTTCTCTGTTTACTCATCATATATACTTGTAATCACCTGTACCTGCATCGTTGACGAGTCTGTACGAAGGGTAAGGCTTGCCGGCTTCAGGTAGTTACTTATCGATTCCGTCGCCATGGCACTGGTACCTGTCGTACTGGTACCTGTCAACACAGTTGCTCTGCTAACAGGGATAACCAGCATATTCAAATCCTCATCCGGAGCATACAGTAATTGATACTTTATCAGGTTGGCCAGATTCGTTTTAGCAGTAACACTCGTAGCAACAGTGGAAGTACTCGTTATAGGCGTAAAAAAGTATAGCAGAGAAGCGGAATTACAGGTTCCTAAATACGTAGTTATATTATCTTCTGTTTTCCCTTTTTCAAAGAATGTTTTAACGGAATCTTCCGGGATTAACAACACATTTTCGGGAGGCGACAGGGCATATTTCCAATTATCCTGTGGCATCACTTTCAGTTCGAAATAAAAGGTATTTATCCGCCGGCCTTCTACCTTTTCCTTTATTTCTTTAATCGGTATCGTTAAACGTGTGGCAATGCCGGCCGGAGACTTTATATACGTATACCGGTCATTGGGAACCAATAATTTATCCAAACCGGCATTTTTCATACGGTTCATTTGAATCACTTCCTTCGTTACAGGAAATACCTCATAAGCAATGACAGCAGAATCTACGGCCCCGGTAGAAGCCCTTTTCGCATAATAATTATAATAAATAACGATCCGCGTATCACTCACAGATAAAATATTCCCGCTCCCGAATGTATTGGTAATATGTAATCCGGGGAAGAACTTATTGAAAGCTTCCTGATTGGCAAAATAACCCGGATTATTAACCGATTCATCATAGAACTTTTGCCCGAATGAAACGGGCAGCTTTATATTAATACGTGCATCATACGTATGCACTGTATAATTGCCACTCGTGGTTGTGGCATTCCATAACGAATCGGAAACAGTCTGGTCACGGGGGGAATATGTTTTGGATGCCAACGGATTATTAAAATCCACATATTGCGCCGGGTCAATATTCGTATAATAATTTCTTTCCAGCGGTTTTATAACAGGATACACGGTTGCCTGCATCGAAGCTAAAGAGTCGCCAATCCAGTCTCTGTTGGGATAAAAGATCATGAACTGAACCGAGTCTATCTTGCCGTTTATCGGTTCATGTCTGAATGTAAAGCCATCCTGTACATAGAACTGACAAATAAAATCCGCTTTCAGATCGCCGAATAACGGATCATATATCTCTCCCAGTAAGCCGGTTGCCGTTTTGGCATATATCGAATCAAGCAACACCGTAGACGCTTTGAGCATAAACGTATCGGCCTTTAACGCAGGCGTATCCTCATCCGGTTGAATACTTGGCCCTACCAATCCAAAATCATCATTACAACTGTTCAGGTATATACTCCCTGCAACAATTCCAAGTATAAAAAGTTTGATTTTCATTTTTTATTGTATTTCTTATTTAGAATCCAATACGATATCGTAAAACTTATTAAAAGAGTCTATATAATCATCCGGAGATTGATAAGGCAGGAAGGGTTTCCCGTTCATGCCTGAAATATAAGAAGTTATTTCCGGGTTAACAATTTCACTGCCCTGTATAACGCCATCCGCGAAATCGATTGCCAATTTCGTCAGGGAAACAAAACTTGTATCATTCGTTAATAGTGCCACATCCTCATCGGTAGCTCCATCCATCTTCAGTTTGCCGGCAAAATCTTTCCGCAGAGGCGTTTTAAAGCCATCATCATAAACAGAATAAACAATCTTTGCATTCTTCAAACAGGGATCATCGACATACATACGTTTGATATAAAGGGCCGTTAAAGCCGACATCCATCCATGGCAATGAATCAGATCCGGCATCCAGCGGAGTTTTTTAATCGTCTCCAGTACTCCGCGTACATAAAAGATAGAACGTTCATCATTATCTTCATATTCCTTCCCCCCTGCATCGCATACAAGAGACTTTCGCTGAAAAAAATCTTCATTATCAATAAAATACACCTGCATCCTGGCAGATTGTATAGAAGCAACTTTTATTATCAATGGATGATCCGTATCGTCGATAATCAAATTCATTCCAGACAAACGAATCACCTCGTGTAACTGGTTGCGCCTTTCGTTAATGTTTCCAAATTTAGGCATGAATGTCCTGATTTCACGTCCACACTCCTGTGTACCTTGAGGCAAATTCCTGCCTATGATAGCTATTTCTGATTCCGGTAGATAAGGGGTTATTTCTTGAGTGATAAACAAAATTCTCTTTGCATCCATTCTAATAAAATTGTTTTTTAAGATGGCACAAAGATAACACTTTTTTGAGGGAAAACCGTTATAAAAATTCAAAATAAGCCCTAACACCGTATTATTCAGTCTTTCCTCCTTATTCCCATCTTTTTGTTTCTTCCGATATGAGAAAGTAACGGCGCCTCCATATGAAATTATTGTCTGGCTTACTCTATTTTCTACCAATCACCACTGTGACCGGACGATTTCACAATTGTGACAGGATCCGGTCACAGTGGTGACTGGTTCCTGTCACAGGTGTGAATGATGAAAAGGAATTCGACGAATATTCGAAAGGATCGTAGACAAAACAACTAATTATTATTATCCGCAAAATACTGTAATCTGCATAATCTGTAATGTGGAAATAATAAATTTCCTCTTTACTTTCATAAACGATAATTATTTCTTTGCTTTGTGCTCGTTTTTAAATACGGTTTACAATGAAAATAATTTTCAGTATCTGCGAATTGAAAAATTGCCTTTCCGAAGAAAGGCGAAAAAACAAGACAATCGGGCTCGTTCCTACCATGGGCGCTTTGCACGATGGCCATATTAGTCTGGTAAAACGCTGTGTAGAAGAGAATGACATATGCGTGGTGAGCCTGTTTGTAAATCCAACGCAATTTAACAATAAACAGGATCTCGCCACCTACCCACGTACACCGGAAAATGATTACGCATTACTTGAAGCAGCCCGGTGCGACTACGTATTTGCCCCGGCAGAAAAAGAAATATATCCCGAACCGGACACACGGATATTCAATCTGGGACCGGTAGCGGAGGTAATGGAAGGGGTGCACCGCCCGGGACACTTCAACGGCGTGGCGCAAATAGTAAGCAAGCTGTTCTATATCGTAGAGCCGGGCAAAGCTTATTTTGGCGAAAAAGACTTTCAGCAAATAGCTGTGATCCGGGTGATGGCGAAAGAATTAAACCTGCCGGTGGAAATTGTTTCCTGCCCTATCCTGCGCGAAGCCAGCGGGCTTGCGATGAGCAGCCGGAATATGCGCCTGACTCCCGGACAACATCAAAAAGCGCCTTTAATAGCCCGTACATTGAAAGAAAGTACTACCTTTGTACCCGGAAAAAAAGTGCAAGAAGTAATAGATTACGTGATGAATACCATCAACAATGAACCGGTATTACAGGTAGAATATTTCGATATTGTAAACAGAAATACATTACAATCTGTTAAAAACTGGGAAGAAACGGCTGATCCGGTAGGTTGTATAGCCGTCTTTTGTGGTGAAACCAGGTTGATAGATAACATAACGTACAAAAACAAATTGTCTTAACACAATCATATGTTTATCGAAATTGTTAAGTCGAAAATCCATCGGGTCACAGTAACCGAAGCAAACTTGAATTACATCGGTAGTATTACGATTGATGAGGATTTATTAGACGCCGCCAATATGATTCCCAATGAAAAGGTTGCCATTGTAAATAACAACAACGGAGAACGGTTTGAAACATATATAATAAAAGGAGAACGCGGCTCGGGCGTTGTCTGTCTCAACGGAGCGGCAGCCAGGAAAGTGCAACCCGGCGACATTATTATTATCATGTCATTTGCCCTTATGGATTTCGAAGAAGCCAAGTCTTTTACGCCAACCATTATTTTCCCCGATACGGCAACAAACAGACTGATATAAACCGGTAGCATGTATACCAACAAACAAATACGGAATGTAAGCTATCCCATATTCCTCAGCCTGCTGGCGCAAAATATAATTAATGTAACCGATACGGCCTTCCTCGGGAGGGTGGGAGAAGTAGAATTGGGCGCCTCGGCATTGGGCGGCTTATTTTATATCTGCTGCTTTACGATTGCTTTTGGCTTCAGCACAGGTTCACAAATTATGATAGCCCGGAGAAATGGCGGGGAAGAATACAAGCAAGTAGGCCCGGTGATGATACAGGGCGTATGCTTTCTAATCGTCCTGGCCGTGCTATTATTTGCCTTGACCCGTTTCTTTTCAACGGATATCATGCATGTGCTTATCTCGTCGGATACCATCATGAATGCGGCGGCCGACTTTTTGAATCTCCGCGTATTCGGTTTCTTTTTCTCTTTCGCAAATGTCATGTTCAGAGCGTTCTTTGTAGGGATAACCCGAACCAAAGTACTTACGCTCAACGCTATATTAATGGCTGTTACGAATATTATCTTAGACTATCTGTTAATATTCGGGCATGGCGGATTCCCGGAAATGGGGCTCGAAGGGGCGGCTATTGCTTCTGTTGCGGCAGAAGCGGTATCTATCCTCTTTTTCGTTGTATACACACGCTTTACGGTAGACATACGGAAATACGGGCTTAATCAATTCGGAGGTTTCGACTTTAAACTTTTAAAACGCATCCTGAATATCTCTGTCTTCACCATGATGCAATACTTCATATCCATGAGTACATTCCTGCTGTTCTTTATCGCCGTAGAACGTATCGGGCAGCACGAACTGGCAATCGCTAATATTATCCGCAGTATTTACATCATTTTGTTCATCCCTGTCAATTCGTTGGCTACGGCAACCAGTTCGTTCGTCAGCAACGCAATCGGCGCCGGGCAGACCAACCAGGTAATTCCTGTTATCCGGAAAATCTCCGGTATATCGTTCTTCATCATGGCCCTTTGCGCCCTTATTATTTGCTTGATACCCCACTATGTAATATCTATTTATACAAACGACCCCACGCTCATCGCAGGCTCTATAGCCTCCGTATATGTTATTGCCGGGGCAATGCTGATATGCGCCGTGGGGAATATTGTGTTCAACGGCGTGTCGGGAACAGGTAATACACGATCGGCCCTCTTGATAGAAGTTATTATTTTATTTTTTTATACAATTTATATTATTGTCATCGGAATGTATCTGAAGATGCCGGTACATATCTGCTTTACTTCCGAAATAATCTACTATGGAGGGCTATTAACTCTCAGTGCCTTCTATCTAAAAAAAGGCAATTGGCAAAACAAACGTATCTAAATGCAAAAATATTTGAATTTTATAGTTGACAATTAAAAAAAAATGCACATATTTGGGGAAAAGTTAAGATAAAAGCGTGGGGTGTTTAACAAATGTCAACTGCCATGGAAGAATCAATGAAGAAGACACAAGGTGAAAGTGGGGATAAAGAGATTCTATACTCAAAAGCTATAAAAGCAGGAAAACGGATTTATTATCTGGATGTGAAAAAGAATCAGAAAGAAGACTTATTTCTGGCCATAACGGAAAGTAAGAAAATTCAGTCGAAAGATGGCTCTCCTTTATCATTTGAGAAACATAAAATATTTCTTTACAAGGAAGATTTTGATAAATTTGTAGAAGGCATACAGGATATTATAAGGTATATCCGAAAACAAAATGAAGCGACTGCCGGAGAGGCGCAGACGAAAAAAGGCTGACTTTGTTATAAAAGCCAGCCTTTTTTTAAAAGTACATCTGTATCATGCCGGGTGAATTGCTTCTGTCGGACAAGCATCTGCGCATGTTCCACAATCCGTACAAGCCTCCGGGTCTATAGCATATATATCACCTTCTGAAATTGCCCCAACCGGGCATTCGTCAATACAAGTACCACATGCGATACAATCTTCGCTAATTACGTAAGCCATCTTATTAAACGTTTAAATTCAATTATTAAAAAAAACTATTAGTGGGTACAAAAATATAGTTTTCTTTGAAGTAAAAAAAACATATCTCCCTTTATTTCATAATAACCAATTTCTGCAATAAATTGTTTGAATCCGCGTTATTACACAAAAATAAATTGCAATTGAGACGTCTATTAGTATCATTCTATCTGCTCTGCCTTTTAACAAGCAGCGCTATGGCGCAGATTGAAAAACTTAAGAATCAGCCATATGCCGATATGAAATTATTTCATCTCGGATTTCATGTCGGGCTTCATACACAAGATTTGATTCTTACGAATACAGGCGCGGTTACTGCCGACGGTGAAACATGGTTTGCCGAAATCCCTATTTACTCGCCGGGGTTTAGTGTGGGAATAATAGGCGATATGTTTATGAATCCTTATTTTAATCTCCGTTTTATTCCAAGCATTCATTTTGGAGATAGAAAAATTGTATTTCGCGAATATGAGTCGGGAGAAGAATACACGGCCACAGTCCGCTCAAATTACCTGACATTCCCTTTGGAAGTAAAATACAGCTCTTTCCGTTTGAACAATTACCGCCCGTATCTGACTGCCGGCGTTTACGGCGCATTGGATTTAGGGCGTAAAAAAGGGGAATCAATCCTTCTGAAAGGAAGGGACTATGGAATCACGCTGGGCGTAGGATGCGACATTTACCTGCCTTATTTTAAGCTCTGTCCCGAACTTAAATTCCACTTTGGATTAAGTAATTTACTGGTAACAAACCGGACGGATTTAACACAGCCCGAATTGGGTATTTATACGGATGCTCTGTCTAAAGCAACTTCCCGCATGCTTATACTGACCTTTAACTTCGAATAGAAAGTTCTATATAAATATACATCGCCGGTATAGCCATAAGGATACTGTCGAGGCGGTCTAACATCCCTCCATGCCCGGGAATTATAGTACCGGAGTCTTTAATAGCAAGCGTCCGCTTTAATAACGACTCGGTCAAATCGCCCCACGTAGCAAAAAGAACGACAATAACCGATAACCCCAACCAATTATACCAACTTAAACCGGGTACATAATACGCGAACAATTGAGAGGAAAGCAAAACGATAATGAGCCCGCCCAAAAAACCTTCCCAAGACTTTTTAGGAGATATCCGTTCAAAAAGACGGTGTTTACCAATCGTAGAACCCACCAGATAGGCGCCGGTATCATTTAACCAAACAAACACAAATAGCGTTAATCCAAATAAGGGCGTAAATACACCCCCGCCTGAATCAGCCGGGGTAAACAGGATAAAATTCAACAGAGAAAACGAACCGGCGCAATAAACCTGCCCTAATAAAGTATAAGCCAGATTGTTGACAGGATTGGACGCTTTGCGGTATAATCCGGCAATAAACAGATACATTAAAAAAAGGAGGTAAGGGAGAAATATCTCCTTCCCCGACAGTTCGTTTACATAAGCAAACGTTGAAAAGAAAAGATAAACGCCTCCCAACATACTGATCAAACGTTCCGGCAAAGCGTTCTTAGACTGATTTAAAAGCCCGGAAAACTCCCATACGGTAAGCGCTACAATCAAAGAAAAAACGAGTAGAAACAAGTAAGGGTGTATACATAGCCCGCTTACAATAATTGCAACGAATATTGCTCCGGATAAGGCCCTTATGACTAAGTTCTTCAAGATTATGTGTTTTTTAAGGGTTAGTTTGCTTCTTCAGTTAATTGATTCGCTTGCTTTTCTTTTTCTTCTTTCTCTTTTTCCTGTTGCTCTTTTTCCTGTTGCTCTAATATTTCTTCCGAGCGGGAGCCCCATGCACGTTTGCCAAATATGTCTTCCACATCTTCTGCATAGATTACTTCGCGCTCTAACAATACTTTTGCTAACTTATTGTGCCCTTCGGCGTATTCAGACAAAATCTGTTTGGCGCGGGTATACTGTTCATTAACGATACGCTGTACCTCATGGTCTATCAACTTGGCCGTTTCTTCGCTATAGGGTTTGGTAAATCCCCAATCCTGGCCGGATGAATCATAATAATTCAAGTTCGGTAATTTATCGCTCATCCCGAAATAAACCACCATCGCATATGCCTGCTTGGTTACACGTTCCAAATCATTGGAAGCGCCGGTGGAAATTTTACCCAAGAACAATTCTTCCGCAGCGCGCCCTCCCAGTGTAGCGCACATTTCATCCAGCAATTGGTCGCGCGTGGTGATTTGGCGCTCTTCCGGTAAATACCAGGCAGCACCCAACGCTTTTCCCCGCGGGACAATCGTTACCTTTACCAATGGATTGGCATGTTCAAGCAACCAACTCAGCGTGGCATGACCCGCCTCATGATTGGCAATGCTGTTACGCTCGCTGGCTGTTGTTATCTTTGTCCGTTTTTCCAAACCGCCGACAATACGGTCTACAGCGCTCATAAAATCTTCTTTCTGAACAAATTTCTTTTCATTACGGGCAGCTATCAACGCAGCTTCATTACAAACATTAGCAATATCAGCGCCCGAGAAACCGGGCGTTTGACGGGCAAGGAACTCCGTATCCACACTATTGTCTATCTTAATCGGGCGCAAATGTACTCCGAATATCTCTTTCCGTTCGTTCAAATCCGGCAATTCCACATGTATCTGGCGGTCGAAACGCCCGGCACGAAGCAAGGCTTTATCCAGCACATCGGCTCTATTGGTAGCCGCCAAAATAATGACGCCGCTGTTGGAACCAAAACCGTCCATCTCCGTAAGCAATTGATTCAAGGTATTTTCCCGTTCATCATTGCTGTTCATGTTTACATTTTTGCCACGGGCGCGCCCCACGGCGTCTATTTCGTCAATAAAAACAATACAGGGAGCCTTTTCTTTTGCCTGCCGGAATAAGTCGCGCACACGTGAAGCCCCTACCCCGACAAACATTTCTACAAAATCAGATCCCGATAAAGAGAAAAAGGGTACATCCGCTTCGCCGGCAACCGCTTTTGCCAATAAGGTTTTGCCTGTCCCCGGAGGGCCAACCAATAAAGCGCCTTTCGGTATCTTTCCCCCTAATTCCGTATACCTGGCGGGGTCTTTCAAAAAAGAAACGATCTCTTCTACTTCTTGCTTCGCTTCGGATAAACCGGCTACATCTTTAAATGTAACCTTCTTATCGCTATCCTTATCAAATAACCGGGCTTTCGATTTTCCCACACTAAATACATTACCACCTCCACCGGCAGCGCCTCCCGACATCTTACGCATCAGGAATATCATAAGAATAATAAAAAAGGCAAAGGGAGCCAATGAAAGCAGAAAGTTCCAAACCGTGTCGTCTCCTTCTTCAAAGCTAACCTGCGTAGTAATATGATTTTCAGCTACCGCTTTATCATAAAAATCCGAGAATTTATCGGCAGACGGGATTCTCACAATAATTGTTGGAGAGTCGCCCATTTTGGCGCTGTCTTCTCTAAATACCAAACCCCTTTTTCCGGCTCTGACAGTAGCCTCCAATGTATTCTTTTTATTATAAATAGTCATTTTGTCGAACACATTGTCTTGAGCCAACTGTTGAAACTCAGTCCATCCCAATTCTTTTGTCGACGATGAACCACCTGTTAAATAAAGGGCAATCAGCATCACAATAATCAGCCCATACATCCAATAAATATTGAATTTGAACATCTTATTCGTTGATTTTTCGTTCTTAGGGAATTTATTATTAGACATATCTATTTCTTTTTTTAATCAATATCCCGGATTATGTTTACTTTTGAATCAGCCCAGAGATTTTCCAGACTATAAAACTGACGCTGTTCCGGCAAAAAAATATGTACAAGAACTGTGCCATAATCCATTCCTATCCAATGAGCATGCTGGTACCCATCTACAGAAAGAGGTTTCTCCTGTGATTCTTTCCGGGCAAAATCCCATACGGAGTCGGAAAGAGCAGATACTTGTGTAGGTGTATTTCCTTCTCCTATCACCATATATTCACAAATAGCTCCCGAAATTTTGGTTAAGTCTACAGTTACAATCTTTTTGCCTTTCTTCTCCTGGAGGCCTTTGATAATTGATTCTACTAACTCTTTTGTTTGATTCATGCACTAACTATTGAAAATCTTTTTCGAGGGAACAAATATAATTCTTAAATTTGGTATGCTAATGATATAACCTCAATAAATAAATATTTGTTTCAAAAATTTGCTCCAAACAAAAAACCCTCTATCTTTGCACCACCAAAATTGTTCTATGGTGTAATGGCAGCACAACAGATTCTGGTCCTGTTTGTCTAGGTTCGAATCCTAGTAGAACAACATTCTTTTCGTCATATTATTTTTCTTTGTCAAAACGCTAACTAATATTATCATGGACTTCAAAGATACCATCCTGCAATTATCCGGACAAATCAGAAAGTAAAAAGCCTTTATAACAGGCGAACACATCTGGCTGTCTATACAAATGACCGGATATTGCATAAATATCCGGTAAAGATCGGAAACAGGCATGTGAGTCAATGGCTGTTATTAAGAACAATATACCATCGGCCGGCAACCGCCGAAACCATACGCCATTGTATAATCTTTAGGGAGAGTCCAAATGAACAATCAATTCTTTACGCAATAATTTTAGCGCTTGCTGGATACGATAATCAACTGTTTTAGTGGATATGTTCAGTTGTAGTGCGATTTCTTTGTAACTCAATCCCGAAAAACGGTGCATCGCGAATGCCTCGCTATATGAAGCCGGAAGTGAATGGACTGCTTCTTCTATATGTTTTCTTAATTCCTCTACCAGATAGTAATCCACATCGACATACATATCCTGAAGCTTTTTACAAAACAACTGATTCGCCCTTTGTTGCGATTCGTTTTTAATTAATTTATTTAAGTTGCTAGTTATATTTTGTATAATTTATCAAATGTATAAGCCCAAATAAACATAATGAGTTTAATCAAAAACCCTGATTTAGTCACAGCATGAATCTTTTTAGGCAAATATTTAGCGATATCGGAGAAAGCTGTTTCCACCTGTTTTCTACCGATAGATATAAGATACTCCGTACAGGGGTTATGCGGCTGTCTGGAATTGCTTTTACGGTTTGCAAGCAATCTGATTCCATTATCAGAGAGCATCTCTTCCATCAGATAATCGGTATAGGCAGCATCAGCCAATACCTCGCTTCCTTCCGGCAGATTAACAGGCAATTGCCTGAGTCCATCCATGTCATGTTTACTTCCGGCAGTGAAAGTAAATTCTACGGGAATGCCACCCGAAGTAACTATCATATGGACTTTGAATCCATAGAACCAACAACGTTTGGAAACGCAACGTCCCCTATATTCTTTTCCCTTGACAATCCGGGAGTTCGCGATACGGATATTATGGCAAACACTTACAGGAAAGCTGTCGATGCTATAAACGGTTTGAAGATTCAACTCTTTTACGGCTTGTCCCGTGTAAAAGAACAGTTCGCTAAGGAGTTCCCCTATTTGGTGCATCCGCCGGTTGAAGCGGCTTTTTCCAAGAATAGCAGGCATCAGGCCTGTACAGCGGACAAAGCAAAGGGACTTTTCAATATTCCCCGCAAAGTACTGGGCAGCCAACAAGATGACTGTGATAACTTCAGCGTCGGTCGTTTTACGGCTTTCCGGCTCTTTATGATTCATAGATTTCAATATATCGTCAAAAAATACATATATTGCAACGGTTTTATTAACCATGGTCAGTCCTTTTTTGTGTGTTCGCAACGCAAAATTATAGGATTGACCTTTTTTATTGCAATAGTTTATAACTAGCAACTTGAATTAATTTATTAATGGTTCTATGGTAAACGGTTTTGAATAAATAGGAGTTCAACGAACTTTCGATTTGTACCAGTTCACGGTTTTCCCATAACCAAACCATTACATCCTGTACGATATCTTCGGCATCTTCCAGGCAAACAAACCGGTTACTATATGCACACAACATCCGGTAATATTCCATGAAAACCTTATCGAATGACGATTTGTCCGGAAACAGCATAATCGCACCTATTAAATAAATAATAATTGTAAACCGGCTTTATGGCTTTTTAATATGTACATCTCTATAATCATTTTTGAGGCCGTTCGAGTGGGGGTTGTGGCAATCCAAACAGCTCATTCCTTCATAGGCGCCAACCGGTGTTTTGTCGTCTTCCGTCCCAACTTCCCGCCTGCCGTTCGGAGCGTGGCATTGCATACATAACCAGGTATTCGGATCCCCGGAAACGGTAACGGGCGAATCCTTATCATACATGGTAGCCTGATAGATTTTATCAGAAGGCAAATGCCTTTTCTCTGCGCGCATGTATAAGGCTGTCGCGGGACGTTCGGTTTTTCCCATCAAGGCGCTTCGCGATTCTTTGTTCAACGATTCATATGCG
>JAISXD010000047.1 GCA_031270665.1 Tannerellaceae bacterium
ACTTTGTTATATCTCAGGGATTAGTTTGAGGCGGGAGCCTATAATTTCATGAAAAGCGGCGCTCTGTATCCCTCAAAAGTTTTTATCTTCGCTTCCCTAAAGAAATGCCTTGTTATGCGTACTAAATTAACGATACTGTCTCTATACCTTTGCCTCTTGCCGGTGCTCGCGGCGCAAAACCAGCCTGTTAAGCAATTACTGAAGATTGGAGCGATGAGAGGGGCTTCTTTTTCTCTTATGGTTAAGCAGGTGGGGAGCGGGGAGGCGCTTTATGCGTATGATGTTGATCGTGAATTGACGCCGGCTTCTGTCTTGAAACTGCTCACGTCGGCTACCGCTCTTGAATTGTTGGGGGGAGATTACAGGTATGAAACTGTCCTGGAGTATGACGGCGAAATCGTGAACGGGGCGCTGGAAGGGAATTTATATATCAAGGGGAGCGGCGATCCTACGCTGGGCTCTTCGCATTTTGCCATGGAGAATCGAAGCGGATATACGCCCGGGCAGAATACATTTATGCCTCAGTGGATACAGGCTGTAACGAAGGCGGGTATCAGAAGGATTACCGGCGCTGTTGTGGCTGATGAAAGCATTTTTGATACGGAAGGTATTCCGGTGAAGTGGGTGTATGAGGATATGGGGAGTTATTATGGCGCCGGCAGTTACGGTATTTGTGTGTTTGACAATTTATACAGGCTCTATTTAAATACGGGAGCTCCGGGCAGTACGCCGGAAATTGCAGAGATGGTTCCCCCCATACCTGCCATTCGCTTTCATAATTACCTGAAGGCTGCTTCCGTAAGGACGGATAGCTGTTATATCCTGGGGGCGCCTTTTGCCGGCGAGCGTTACTTATATGGCGTTATTCCTGCCGATAGGGAGCGTTTTCTTATACGGGGGGATATTCCCGACCCTGCCTTGTTTCTGGCTCAATATACATCTGATTGTTTACGGATGGAAGGGATTACTGTTGAGGGGAGCCCTGGTTGTTACCGTATCTTGTCGGCCGCAAACAACTGGCCCAAACGTGAGCGGAAGGCGCTGGCTGTCACCTGTTCTCCCACCCTTCGCCAAATTGTGCGGATTATCAATGAGCGGAGTCATAACCTGTTTGCAGACGCCTTATTGAAGACAATCGGCTTGCGGTATAAAGGCAAACAGGGAGAGGTTATTTCTTCTATGGGAAAGGGAATTGAAGTGATGAAAGCGTATTGGCGTGAAAAGGGATTAGACGTCTCTTCTCTCCGGGTGTATGACGGCTCGGGTCTGGCTGCTGCCGATAAAGTAACGGCTTCGTTCATTTGCGACTTGTTATGCTACATGGGAGACCAGTCCGGGCAAGCGGACGCCTTTCTTGCTTCCCTGCCTGAAGCCGGGCTGGAAGGTTCGGTGGCCAATTTCCTGAAAGGTTCTTCGCTGCAGGGAAAGGCCTTACTGAAAAGTGGCGGGATGAACGGCGTAAGGAGTTTTGCAGGATATATAATCAAAGACGGGAAACAGTATGCCGTGGCCGTACTGGTAAACAATTATTCGGGAGAAAACCGCCTTATGTTACGCAATCTGGAGAAACTCTTCGTATCCCTCTTTTAGTATATATACCTTATTACATTTTAAGAAATAAAGAGTGTTTACTGAGAAAAGCGTTGAAACCATCCCTGTAGCTGTCGGATATCGGAATGTATTCTTTTCCAAAGACGATGCGGTTGCGCTCTATCGCCTTTATCTTTTCAGGTTGTACGATAAACGAGCGGTGCACCCTTATAAAGCGGCTTGCAGGAAGCAGTTCTTCCATATTTTTCATACTCATAAGCGACAAGAGGGGGCGCGTCTGGTCTTCGATGTAAATCTTTACATAATCCTTTAGCCCTTCTATATACAGGATTTTAGACAGTTCGATTCGTATCAGTTTATATTCGCTTTTGATAAAGACCGATTCCGGCTCCCGCTCTTTACCGGCCGCCTCCGCCGGGTTCGCGCCGGGTTTGTGGAGTAATTCGTACCATTGCAGCGCCTTTTGGGCAGACTGCAGGAAAGAAGGATAACTGATCGGTTTCAATAAATAATCCAGGGCGTTTACCTTATAACTATCCAGGGCATATTGTCCGAAGGCCGTTGTAAAAATAATACGCGTATCATTCGTAACCATGCGCGAAAATTCCATGCCGTTCAGTTCCGGCATTTGTATATCCAGGAAAAGCAGTTCTACCGCTTCCCTCTCCAGTTCAGCCAATGCATCGACAGCGCTGTTGTATGTGCCCGACAGTTTGAGGAAAGGCGTTTTATTGGCATAACTCTCCAGCAGGCTGACCGCTAAAGGTTCGTCGTCTATAATTGCACAGGTGAGTATCATACGGTATTCTGTTTAGGGTTGAAGAACGGTTACAAATATACGGGATAAAAAACAGTTCGTATATTTACGGATAATTTTTTACGGTAAAAACAATTAAAAAAACAGTATGTAATGAAAGTACTCAGAATTGCGCTAAACAACCTCCACAATCAGGAGTGGTTTGAACTTTGCGCAAGAGCACGTATACCGGCGAACTCGAAGCGGCCGACAAGAAACGCGACGAGCTTTTCCGCGGGCTTCACAGCATCGTGAAAGGTTTGCTGGCACAGCCCGACGACGCCAAACAAAAGGCCGCCGAAAAGGAGTTTCTCTCCTATAGGGCCGAACGGGCAGGCGAGAGCGTAGCGAAACCCAAAGAAGACCTGAAACTGATCCGCACTCAGATAGACGCCCTTTACACGGCAACGTGCCTTACAACTTTGTTATAGCCTGGAACGAAGAGGTAAAGAAGTACCACGCCCTCCTGGCAAACCGCGCCACGCGCCGCGCCAAGAAAAAAGAAACCGGCGAACCGGAAGCCTGAATTAGGAAAACGCCAAATTGGGAATTTTCATCTGTGAAATCTTATCTCGCCAAGTGTGATTTCCAGACTGTCAGGGACATAATTTTTACCGGGGCGAATAGATTTTATAAATAATTTATCCACGCCTTTTAAATCCAATATAAAGTTGTCGTCCGCCTGCCGTACCGGATGAACCCTTTCGGAATCCGCCTTTATATATACGCAGTCTTCTATCCCAAGCTCATCATATTTATTACGGAATACAAAACGTAACGAAGCGAATGCGCCTTTAAGAAATACCGTATAGGTCTGACCATACCATCCATCAAGTTCAAAAGACGTTCTACCTTCTCTCCAAAAATCGTTCTCAGGTAAACAAGATTCTATTTTTTCATTAGGCAATTTATCACAGCCTCTGAATATCCCAGCGCCAACCGCTGTCACGCTTCCCGGAATGGAAACGGCCGTCAGGCTGCTACAACCGTCAAACGCCCCGTCTCCAATACTTGTCACGCCATCATGAATCGTTACATCCCCGCCATCTCCGATATATAGGGTTAATACGCCGTCGGTATTAATTCTGTAATCTTTTAACATATCCTCTTTTATACTTTACGCGGTTTAAAATAGTGAGTTTAAAAAAACAGGAAAAAAGGAAACATCTTTGTGGCGTCAAACCCAATAAAAGATGCTCACAAAAATGAACCTCTCCAAAGAAGAAATTCAACGGCTAAGTTATGAAAGATTTCACTATCCCTCTGTGTAAAAACACAAAAAAATTACATACAGTCTGTTTGGAGGCGTCCTGTGGTTACAGTAACCCGGCAACAGGTAAGATACCGGGTATTCATTACAACACAGTGGCCAGGTACATAAAAACATATCGGGAAAAGGAATAGAAGGCCTTTATAGCAACCATTATCAAGGTAAAGGAAGTCCGGGGATGGCCATGGAAAACATGTTGCCGGAAGGGGAGCAAACAAATTAAAAGGTTAGTTCCAGCTTACAGTTATAATCACTCCCTTCCTGCCCGTATACAAAACTGTATTTCCCGGGATAAAGGAGGTTTAAACGCTTACGCAGGTTCACCAAACCGATACCTGAACCGCTTTTGTCGGTATCATCCTTCGGGAAGCAACTGTTGCGGATATAACATATGATTTGTTTGCTGCCGGCGGCTATTTCAAGCTGTATGAAGGAGGGTTTATTGTTGCTTACGCCATGTTTAAAGGCATTTTCTATCAGTGTGATAAATAATAATGGAGCGATTAACGTATCGGGCGAGGTAGTTTGTATTTCCGTTTTCAGTTCCACATGTTTGGGCAGGCGGATACGCATCAGTTCCACATAGTTATGCAGGAAATCCAGGTCTTTCCCTACGGCAACATACGAATCGCTGCTCTCATATAACACATAGCGTAGCAGGCGGCTCAGGTCGTGCACAGCTTCCTGCGCCTGTTCCGGGCTGATGGCTATCAGGCTGTAAATGTTATTCAGCGTATTGAATAAGAAATGAGGGTTGAGCTGGCTTTTCAGGTTCTGTAATTCGGCTTCCGTGCGGCTCTTTTCCAATTCCGTCCGTTCGGTTTCCATTTTATACCAGCTACTTGTCATTTTAAGCGCTACGCTTAGCGCGGCTGTGAACAGATATTTAATAAAATCGAAAAGAATAAACATGACATGAAACTGCAGGGAAGGCTCGTCATGGCGAGGGTCTCGCGTTCTTCCTTCAGGCGCGGGAATCTGCTCCATTATAAAATAGACTACGATGGTCAATGCAATAAACAGCAGGAAATTGCTTAACAGATACCATTTGGTTTGGCGGGTAAACAAAAAGCGTTTTATCAGATAATAGTAGTTGGCATAAAAGACAAGGATGACACCCAATAATATCGTTACAAAACGAAGATAGTCGCTCCAGTCGATACTTTCCGAATTTCTGCCGGAAAACAAAAAGGGAAAACAGAACAATAATCCCCATACGATAATATGCATAAGCCCTCCCAATTGCCTGGGATGGCTTGTTAGGGCAGGTATCGGCTTATGCTGTAACGCTTCATGCTCTTTCATGGGCCAAAGATATGTTTTATTCAAAACGAATCGCTTCTATAGGATCTAATTGTGCAGCCTTCTTCGCCGGATACCAACCGAAGAAGATACCTGTAAGGGTACATACGCCAAACGAGAGGATGATGCTCCAGGACTGTATATATATCGGGAAATTAGCGCCGAATTTAATAAGTAACGCCATAATAACCCCAAATACAACGCCTATCAGCCCGCCGGTTACGCTAATCAGGATAGATTCTATCAGGAATTGCGAGAGAATATCTATTCCCCTGGCTCCGATACTCATTCGCAGTCCGATTTCACGCGTGCGTTCCGTTACCGATACATACATGATATTCATAATCCCAATCCCTCCTACCAATAAGGAAATACCGGCCACCGACGCCAGGAGAATCGTCAGTAAATTCATCGTAGAGGTCATCATAGAGCTAAGCTCTTCCATCGAACGGATGGTGAAGTCGTCGTCATCCTCCGCTTTCAGCTTGTGGTTCCGGCGTAGAATCTCTGTGATTTCATCGATGGCTTGTTGGGTATATTCTTCTTTTATGGCCGAAGCGTTGATACCCTGCAAATGGGTAATGGCCAGGACGCGCTTTTGAATGGTTGTAAATGGGGCTAAGATAACGTCGTCCTGGTCCATACCCATGCTATTATACCCCTTGCCGGTGAGTACGCCTATAATGGTGAAGGGTATTTTATTGAAGCGGATAACTTTCCCTACCGGGTTTTCCCCGTTCGTAAATAACTCATCGACGACGGTTTTTCCCACCACGCATACCTTAGCTGCGCTGGCAATATCCTGTTCGGTGAACATGCTTCCGTCGTTTACACTGTAACGCCGTATCTCCAGGTAATCCTGGTTTACGCCATAGATGGTGCCGGGTTTGTTATTGGCTCCGTAAATCACCTGCCCGCTACTGTTTACCGTAGGCGAGACGGCTGCCTGGAAACGTGTTTCATCTACTATGTTCCGGTAGTCGATAAGTTTTAATGTTTCCATGGCCGAAGCGCTCTGGCGTACACCTCCACGCATATCGGCGCCCGGTTGTATCATTATCATATTCGAGCCCATTTCACTGATTTGCGACTGGATGCTTTTCTTCGAGCCTTGTCCGATAGCAAGCATGGTAATAACGGAAGCTACTCCGATAATAATCCCAAGCATGGTAAGGAAGCCGCGCATCTTATTGTTGGCAAGCGCCTTCAGGGCTATTTTAAATAAATTTGTTATATTCATGTTGTTTCAGTTAATCATTTTCTACCGGTAGTTTGGCAAGGGCGTCGGTTGCCGAACGTATATTTTCATTCGTTGTATCCGCCACGATACGCCCGTCTTTCAGTAAGATATTCCGGCTGCTAAACAGGGATATGTCGGAATTATGCGTTACAAAAATAATCGTCCGCCCCTGGGCATGCAATCGTTGGAAAAGTATCAGGATGTCGTAGCTGGTGCGGGTATCCAGGTTTCCGGTTGCTTCGTCGGCCAGAATAACGGCCGGGTCGTTTACTAATGCGCGGGCAATGGCTACACGCTGCATTTGCCCTCCCGACATCTGGTTGCTTTTATGGTTCAGACGGTCGCCCAATCCTACGGCCTTCAATGATTCGATTGCTTTCTGTTTGCGTGCCGGCGCGCTAACCGCCGGGTTGTATATCAGAGGCAACTCTACGTTCTCGATGGCTGTCGTTTTAGGCAACAGGTTATAGCTCTGGAATACGAAACCTATCTTTCGGTTGCGCAGTGTGGCGCGGGCGTTTTTCCCCATTGTCCGCACGGGCGTACCGTCCAGATAATATTCGCCCCGTGTTGGCGTATCCAGGCAGCCCAGCGTATTAAGCAGCGTGCTTTTTCCTGAGCCGGACGTCCCCATGATGGTGACGAACTCTCCTTCGGATATGCTGAAGGATACGTCGCGTAAAGCGTGAACCACTTCGTCTCCTACATGGAAGTCGCGACCTATATGTTCTAACCTGATGATCTCTTTCATTCGTTTCTTATTTACTGCTTGCCGTTACCATTGCCATTACCGTTGTTGCCGTTCCGGTTCCGGTTTCCCGGAGGGCCCGGCATAAACGGGCTTCTTTCGCTCTGTCCGGCTGCTACGGCCGGGCCTGTTGCGGTTACATCCAATACAATTTCCTCTCCGTCGGTAAGCCCGTCGGTTACCTCTACTACATTCAGGCTGGATGTTCCTACGGATATTTGTTTTGGTTTCAGGGTGTTTCCTTCCCGTTTCCAGATGATTCGTTTTCCCGGAGTTGTTTCCATATCCGGATTTTCTACCAGGATATGCATGGATTCGAGCATTTCGGCGTCGGGAATAAACCGTAAGGCTTTACTTGGCACTGTGAGCACATCCGGGCGTTCGAGCGTATAAATGGTCACATTAGCCGTTAGTCCCGGTTTGAGTTTCAGGTCGGGGTTATAGGCGCTGATCACTACCTCGTACGTAACTACGTTCGATGTGGTGGTTGCTTCGAGCCGTACCTGCGTTACCTTTCCTTCAAACACATCGTTCGGATAGGCGTCTACCATAAACTTCACGTTCTGGCCTTCTTCCACCTGGCCTATGTCTGCCTCGTCTACATCGGCTATTACGCGCATTTGCGTAAGGTCGTTGGCAATCGTAAATAACGTTGGGGTGCTAAAGCCTGCGGCCACCGTCTGGCCTTCTTCCACGGCGCGGTTAATTACTACGCCGTCGATAGGGCTGGTAATAATGGCGTATTCGAGGTTGCGGCGAACTTTTGTCATGTCGGCCACATTGCTCTCATAGTTATTCTTTGCCTTTTCATAATTGTAGGTGGCTGTTTCGTATTCCGTATCGCTTATCAATTGTTTTTCGTAAAGCGTTTTACTGCGCGCATAGTTTTGCTGCTGGTATTCAAATTCCGTCTTGCTGCCTGCCAGTACGGCTTCTTTGGATTGAAGTTCGGCTTCCAGATTCACCTTGTCCATTTCGGCAATTAGTTGCCCTCTCTTTACTTCGCTGTTGAAATCTACATATATTCTGTTGATGATACCCGATACCTGCGTACCTACTTCTACTTTTACCACCGGTTCTACCGTGCCGGTTGCGGTAACGGAATTAGAGATGGTGGTGCGGCTGGCTTGCACCATTTGCAGGCTCAGCATGTTGTTAGATGATTTTCCTATGAAAAGAAACAGACAGGCAGCGCCTATGGCCACAACTGCCACGCCAATCATTGTTTTAGTACTCTTTTTCATATCCATGTTTATTTTACCGGTTAATAGTTTACGTCAATGGGTTTCTTTTGATAAATATTGAGCAACTGCATACTCATAAGTGACATGTATTTGGATTGAAGCTCCTGTTGTCTGGCATTCAATAAGTTGTTTTTTTCGGTAAGCAACTCCAATGTGTTTTTCATGCCGAGAAAGAATTGTTCTTCCGTTAGTTTAAAACTTTCTTCAATGTACTTCACGCGTTCTACAGCCGAGAGGTATTCATTCTGCGATGAAGTGGCGTCCAGATAGACGCCTTCTACCGTTCGCAGTAAGGCTTTCTGCGTGTTGAGTAATTCGAGCCGGCTGGTGGTAAGCGCATATTTCGCCTTATTAACGGCCGTCTTGTTATCGCGGTTACTATAGACAGGGATGCTTACGCTGAGGCCGATGCTCTGGTTGAACCTGTCCCATACCTGATTCGTAAAAGCATAGCTGCCGGAGGCGTGCCCGGTTCCTATGCCGGCATTGAGGGAGAGTGCGGGATAATAGCCTGCGCGCGCCTTCTTTATCTCCAGTCCGGCAATATCGATGCTCAATTCACTGCTTCTCACCTCGGGCATCACAGCCAGCGAAGTGGCATAGACAACTTCTTTCGGAGGAAGCGGCGTCATCACATCATTGTCTGTTAATTCAGGTATACCCAACAGCATTTCTTCCATAATATCAAGCTCAAGTAGCTGTTTGAGCTGCAATTTGTAGTTGTCCAGATTTGTTTGCGACACCACTAACTGGTATTTATCCGTACTGTACTGGCTTTCCATCTGGGCAAG
Organism: Tannerellaceae bacterium; assembly: GCA_031270665.1. Lineage (GTDB taxonomy): Bacteria > Bacteroidota > Bacteroidia > Bacteroidales > Tannerellaceae > DFXE01. The sequence continues at coordinate 8,943 of JAISXD010000047.1, forward strand.
GTCTACTTTTGAGATAGAGCCTGCTTTGAACAACTCTTCCGCCCGGTCGCGCTGCGCTTTGGATACTTCTACCGTATTTTCATTGATACTTACAGCCTCACTGGCATATAACATTTGCATATACGCTTGTATCAAGGCTATTCGGATGTCGTTTTCGCTCTGTTCCACGCTGAGCGTGTTTACTTCATCATACAATTCCTGCTGTTTGATCGTATTGCCGCGGCGGTTACCATCGAAGAGCGTCCAACTGGCATTTACGCCATAATTACCGGTATAGCTATTGTTCGTATCCACCTCTCCCGAAGGATAATTCACGAAATTCTGCGATACAGACGCCGAAAGGGAAGGGAATAATTTAGCCTTTGCATTCCGGGTATCTTCTTCTCCCGACAAGAGGCCTACTTTGCTTTTCTTCACCTGGATATTATGTTCCGAAGCATAGTCAAGGCATTCTTTGAGTGTCCATTGTTTCTGCCGGCTTTCCTGAGCATAAGCTCCTGCGCCGCCCAAAAGTGACAGGGTGAGTAGTACTAAAGGGATTTGTCTCATGTTGCTTTTAATTTGATAGCCTGTTAATGAGAACAAAACTACCACCCCCATCCCCGTACACCAAACAATATCCATATAAGGAAAAGAATAATAGACGAATCTTCTTTTTCAGTCGATGAAAATAAACTCAACGGCTGGAAGACCGTGAGACCCGCCTAAAGCCGGAAACCGATGCGAAGGCCGGCAGTGAGGGTAAGGCCCCGGTAGCTTAACTTGTTGGAATCGTTGTAGGGGTATTTATCCTTACCGTAGAAGGAATAAATATAGCCGATACCGATATAACCGTCTATCAGGAAACGTTTCGTCGGGCGGCTCTGCACGCCGGCACAAAGATTCGTCCCAATCCGGTTGAAGTACTGGCTTGTTTCGTACTGTTCCCATTGCGGTTCATAATATGTCAGGCCGTTTTCCACATAACTGAGGTACCGGATGCTCTCCGTATTGTAGTTTACATTGAAATGGGAGGAAGACAATCCACCGGAGACATACACTTCCCGGCTCCTGAAAGGAAAGTATTCCCGGTTCCTGAGAGGGAAGTATTTATAGTTTACCTCCAGACCGGCGCCCCAGGCCTCGTTGAGCGGGAAATCCGACTGCATCCACCATGCGTTCCACAGCGAGTTCTCATCTTCCACATAATATCCGATGGCGCTTAGCTGCAACCAATGGCTGGGGTTTGTCAACTGCCTTTCGTAATCGATGCGAAATCCGTTGTTCAGCCAATAGAAAGGCTGAACAGCGAGGGAGTGCCTGAATGTCTTTTCCGTTTCATTCTGCGCTCCGGCTTCCCGGGGGAAGAGTATACACACGGCAGTGAGGAGGAGCGGGAAGAGGAACATGTTTTCTTTTCTTTTCATACGAAAGGTTTATTGTTTCGGTGATACTTCTATTTTACTTAAAAAGGATAAGGCTTCGCCTGTGTAATCAAACTGATAAAGCCCGCTGGCGCCTGTCAGCAACAGGATGCCGTTCAGGGGAATTACGTCGTAAGCATCAATCCCCTTTGCTTCAGGAATATCGGTTACGTCATCCGTCCAGAGCGGTTTGGTAGGATCGCTTACGTCGTACACCTTCAATCCGTTGTCGCATAAAAAGAGTTTATTGCCGTCGATGCCCAGCCCTCTGGGCTGTTTAAAGCCGGTTTCCGTATGTATCAGTTGGGGATTGCGGAGGTCGGAAAGGTCGTATACCCGCAACTCATTGCTGGATCGCCCGCACCAGTAGTTCTCCGAGTTGAGGGTGACGTATGCATAGTTGCCGGAAGCCACTACGGGATCGCAGGCCGTGATATGCGAAACGTGCGCCCACTGCTGCGGGAACTCCGGACGCGTGATGTTGAAAACATACATTCCCGTCTGTGAACCCAGAAACAGCAGGGTATCCATCGGGAATATCGTTTCGATGCCAAAATCCAGGTATTGGTCTTTACCTTGCAGGTATTGCGGCGCTTCGGGCGTTGAAATATCAAATGTTTTCAGCGTACTGTGGTCTACGGTATAAAGGTAATTGCCGGACAGGGCAAACCGTGCCATGGAACCTCCCTGCCCGATGCTTTCTCCCGGGGCAACAAGATCTCCGTTGTCCGAAGTCCCTGTCTCACAAGCCAGGAGCAAGGCCAGAAGCGGGGATATAAATAATACATGTAAGCGTTTCATCATTCGTCTGTTTTTAAATTACTGATTCCTTTTCCATTCAACAATAACCATGTCTTCCTCCTTGATACCGTAATAATATGAATTATCAGGCGCTATGGGTTCGGGGAAAACGTTTTTCACCCGTTGGCACACTTTCCCGGCAACTAAATCGAAAGCCACCAGATCCACCGCATTGTCAAGATACAGGATATGCTCTTTCACAGCCATATCCATACATCCCGGCGCTACGATAAAACCTTCTGTCACGGGATGTGCCGGGTCGGTATTGTTGATAACGTGTATCCCTTTATAGCGTTCATTGATATAGATATAAGGCGGCTTGCAGTATATCTTTCCGGGGTTTGTTAAAGCTCGTTTCCCCTGTTGGAAACGCACGGATTTCTCCAGGTCGGCCCGTTTCATAAACACCGGACTGTATTCTCCCCTGTACATCAATATATCCCCGTAGTACGTAGACGATGTATTCACGAAGGTGAACAGGAGCATAACTAAAATCAAGAAAACATTCTTCATCTGTTTATTGCGTATTGATTGTTCATTTACCATGAATAAGATGCATCCCGGCATGATTATGCTGCATACATAAGGGAAGATACGAAGCATACAAGGCCGGGAAGAAAAATAAGGAAGAGGAAGGGAAGCCTGACCGTTTTACAATAGGATACCGTTAAGGCTTATCCGCTGACATATTGTAAGGAATTTGCGTTTCCGGCTAACGGGCGTTTTGTGCGGACGGGGGGAAATCAGCGGGCTATTCCGATTGTTTTCATAATCAAATGAGTCTCTGTTGACTGTTTTGCGAGAGGGTTCCGGAAAAACATGACGGAGTCTTCCGGAAAGTATGATGGTGCTTTTACAAAAGTATTGCGATCTCTTTACAAAAACAGTACAATGATTTGCCGAAGGCTTCGCAATGAAAAATCGGAAGGTTTGAAAGTGCCCGGAAAAGTGGCTTCCGAAGGCTCGAAATGGTGCTGAAACAACTGTTTCTACCCGCTGTTTTTGTTGAGCAAACAGATAGCTAATGGCTGTTTTAGTTTTATTTTTATATCTATATAGGATTCGTTGGCGCGCATATAGTTTCTACTGTTTTCCTTTTTAGGTTATTTTGTCAAAAGGCAAGCGCCAAATGCGGCGTGTTTTGGGGAGTTATCCCGGATTGAAGTACAAATAAGCGAAACAGGGAGGGGGTAAAATAACAAAATGACAAAATAGCAAAATGTCAGAAGCCTTGGGTTGCGATTAGCTTCTTTTTTTACTTTCCTTAATCTTCTGCATAACTCATTTTTAAATTACCTGGCACGAGCGTATTGATGTTGTTCATTTGCACCGGAATCATCCGCAGGTTATTATTTTTTTGCGTTCAATCAATTGTAAGGGAAGACTATTAAAGCAGGAATTAAGCTAATGTCAAATAATTTACTAATTTTGATGCCTATACTGGGATATTTACAGGTATTAACTGCTATTATAAGGAGATGAAAGATAAACCGAAAGATTTTCATATAATCCAACGTTGCGATTGGTGTGGGGGTGATCCGTTGTATATCGGTTACCATGATAATGAGTGGGGGAGGGAAGTGAAGGATGATAAGGTGATGTTTGAATTTCTTGTGCTTGAAAGCGCGCAGGCGGGGTTGAGCTGGATTACGGTTCTTCGTAAACGGGAGGGATATCGTAGGGCGTTTGCCGGTTTTGATGCGGAGAAAGTCTCCCTTTTTACCGGTGAGGATGTGGAACGGCTGATGCAGAATCCGGATATTATTCGTAACAGGTTAAAAATAGCCGCTACTGTCTCCAATGCTAAGTGCTTCCTTGATGTTCGGAAAGAGTTTGGGAGCTTTTGCGCTTATCTGAAATCCTTTTTCCCGGAAAGAAAACCGGTTATTAATCATTGGAAAACGTTGAGCGAGGTTCCTGCATCGACGCCTTTGTCGGATGCCGTTAGCAGGGATATGAAAAAACGGGGATTCAAATTCTTCGGTACAACCATTTGTTATGCCTATCTGCAAGCGGTTGGTTATGTGAATGATCATTTGATTGGCTGTCATTGTCATCCTGATTACAAATAATAAAACTTTTTGATATGAATGTTCGTAAGAAAACGATACTCCTGTTTGCAATAGCTGCTGTTACGCCTGTTGTGGCGCAGATAGCAAAGCAACCTATGTCTTTTGACGATTTGACCGGTTGGAAACGCATTACGGAACAACTTATTTCCGATGACGGGAAATGGGTAGCTTGTAAGATGGAGCCTTGTACAGGCGACGCCATTGTGCGGGTATTTAATGCAAAAGGAGAAGAAACCGCCTCTTTTGAACCTGCCGGAAAAATCGCGTTCTCTTCATCTTGTAATTATCTGTTGGTTACGCAAAGGCCGGCGCTTAAACGTGTGGAAGCGTTGAAATTGAAGAAAACGAAAGAGGAGGATATGCCAATGGATCAACTGATACTGTATAATCTATCGGCTAAGTGTGAAGAACGGATTGATTCGATAAAATCATATAAATTGTCTGATGCGATGGACTGGATTGCCTGGCAGAGGGGAACGAAAACCGATTCGGCCCTCTATATCCGTTCTTTAAAATCAGTTCAGCCCACTGTTTTCCCTGCTGTCACCGATTTTCATTTTGCAAAGGAAGGGAATGTCTTATATTATGTCTCTACAGGAGATAGCCTTGGCACAAAGGCCGGGCTGTATATCTATGACTTGGAAAAAACGGCCTCCCGGTTGATTTACGAGGGAGAAGGCGTTTTTAAGCATGTCGCCTTTACTAAAAAGGGAGATAAGCTGGCCTTTCTCTATTGTGCGGATAAAGATTCAACAGCCACTTGCTTGTCATTATATGTATCGGGGACTCATTTTCCGGCAACAGTTGTTGCGAATAAGCAACATCCGGTGATCCCTGAAAATTGGGTCATAAGTGAACATGAGGCGGTTCGTTTTTCGGATGATGCAGAACGTCTTTTCTTTGGCGTCGCCCCACAGCCCAAACAAAAAGATACAACCATCCTGGATGAAAACCGTCCGAAAGTAGAGGTGTGGAAATGGGATGAAGGGGTTCAATATACACAGCAGAAGTATAATAAAGAAACCGATTTGAAAAAGGCCTGTACGGCTGTCTATAATTTCAGTAAAGATGAGGTCGTCCTTTTGTCGTCAACAGATAAGCCGGATTTGATTTTGTCCGATAAAGGGAATGCGTCTGTCGGGCTTCTAACCACCTCTCAACCTTACGATCTGGAACGGATGTGGGTAGGAAGAAGCCGTTACGATGTGTACACTGTAGATATGGAAACAGGCGGTACGCAACGTATCAAAGAGGCATTACTCGCCAATGTACATCTCTCGCCCAAAGGGAAATATGCCTGCTGGTACAATCCGGAAGACAGTTCGTGGTATACCTGGTCGATAGTGGATAAAAAAGAATACCGGTTGACAACGCCTGCTTCTTTTCCGGCCTGGGATGAAGATAATGACATGCCTGATTACCCGCGCCCGTATGGAATTGCCGGATGGACGAAGGATGACGAATACATATTGTTGTATGACCGTTATGATATCTGCCAATTCCATCCGAAAGCGAACGAACCTCCGGTTAACCTGACAAGGAACGGGCGAGACAAACAAATCGCCTACCGGTACATATCCTTAGATAAGGAAAAGACGGCGATTGACAGGGATAGCCTGCTGCTATTATCCGGCTTCCACAGGCAAACGAAAGGTTACGGATATTATGAGGCCCGTTTTTCTTCGCCGGCCGCTCCCGTAGCATTGCTGGCGGGAGATTTCATGCTAAGTACGCCGCTGAAAGCGAAGAAAGCCGATGCGGTTATTTATACGTTGGAAACATTTGGGCGATACCCGGACATCAGGCTGGCCGATTTGAGTTTCAAGCGTTCTGTTCAATTGACGGAGGGCTATAAGCAACAACAGAATATCCTGTGGGGAAATGCGGAACTTGTCTCTTGGACATCCCTGGACGGTAAGCCTTTGCAGGGAGTTGTTTATAAACCGGAGAACTTCGACCCTCAAAAGAAATATCCCTTGCTGGTGAACTTCTATGAGCGTAATTCGGACGCACGCTATGCATACCGGATGCCGGAGCCTCACCGTTCTACGCTTGATTATCATTTTTATAACAGCAACGGATATATCCTGTTCAATCCGGATATAGCGTATAAAGAGGGCTATCCCGGCGAGAGTTGTTTCAATAGTGTGATGCCCGGCATTTCGCTGCTGATATCCGAAGGGTATATAAACGAAAAGGCTATCGGTGCGCAAGGGCATAGCTGGGGAGGCTACCAGGTGGCTTACCTGGCGACACGGACAAACCTCTTTGCCGCCATTGAATCGGGCGCCCCTGTGGTGAATATGTTCAGCGCGTATGGCGGAATCCGCTGGGGATCGGGATTAAACCGCTCGTTCCAGTACGAACGTACCCAGAGCCGTATCGGAGCAACGATTTGGGAATCCCCTCTGCGTTATTTAGAGAACTCTCCCTTATTTACAATGGACAAAGTAGAAACGCCTGTCCTGATTATGCACAACGACAATGACGGGCATGTCCCCTGGTATCAGGGAATCGAATACTTTGTAGCGCTCAAACGCCTGCAAAAACCCGTCTGGTTATTAAATTATACCGGAGAAGTCCATTGGCCCGTGAAGACAGCGAATCGCGTTGATTTCCAAAAGCGCATGTTCCAATTCTTCGAACACTATCTTAAAGGAACGCCCATGCCCCAATGGATGGACGAAGGCATACCTGCCGTCGACCAGGATTTCGGATTGGGCTATTGAAAGAAAAAGAATTTATCCGGTGCGGGTATGAATGAATATCGCTATCTTTAGCGTCGAAAATGTCTGTGTTTAACTTAAATAGTAAATAATCATGAAAAAAGTTGTATTATTCTCAATGCTTTTGGCTATTGTTTGTTCTTTCCCCATGGCGGCGCAGATAGCCAATACACTCACGGCGCAGGAAAAAAGGGAAGGTTGGACATTGCTGTTTGATGGAAAAAGTTTCGACGGATGGCGTAAATGTAATGCTACAGAAATGGCGTCCAACTGGTCTGTCAGCGATAATGCCATGAAAGTAGCCCGCGGCGAAAAAGCCGGTTCGGGACAAGGTGGCGATATTTTATTCGCAAACAAAAAATTCGGCAATTTCGAACTCGCTATCGACTGGAAAATCGAAAAGAAAGGTAATTCGGGTATTTTCTATTACATTGTAGAATACCCCGGCAAACCGATTTACTATGCCGCCCCCGAAGTACAGGTGCTGGACAACTGGTATGCCGGCGACAATAAACTGACAAACCACCTGGCCGGTTCGTTGTATGATATACTTCCCGCCCTGCCGCAGAATGCCAAACCTTCCGGCGAATGGAATACCATTGTTATCCGTGTAAAAGACGGGCATGCCACGCATACGCAGAATGGCGTAAAGGTAGTAGAATATACGCTTTGGACGCCGGAATGGTATGAACTTGTAGCCAAAAGTAAATTCAAAGACTGGCCCGGTTTTAAAGAAGGCCCCGCCAGGGAAGGATATATCGGTTTGCAAGACCATGGATATGATTGCTGGTTCCGCAATATTAAAATCCGCGAATTGTAAATTCATATATATTGTTCATGCGCTTTTTGTAGTTTTTCGGCGATGAGCTCTACAAAGAATTGGGGGGAGATGACTTTGACGCCTTCGGCGAAACCTAAAAATTCGCGGAATAGTTCTCTGTTGATGACGACTTCTATTTCGAAAGTCATGCTTCCTTCTTCATCCTTTTCAATCAATACCTGGCTTTTATTACCGTATACAAACCACCGGTTGTGGTATTCTTTTAACAGATAAGGGTAAAAGATAAATTGAGTGGTCGATAACCAGGATGCTTTTCCGGCGGGTAGACGTTACATGGTCTTCCAGCCGGTTGACAATTTCACCCATTTCCGAAAAGGATGAAAATCCTTTGAATTGCCGTAATACCTCAACGGCATCCGACATAATTTTCAAATCCTGTTCCGATAAAGGAGTATTCGTTATACTGTATTCCGGATCTTCATAGGGTAGTATTTATTTTCGTATACGATAATGGGTGCATTATAACCCAGTTTCTCACTGCGCATCATCTGGATGTCCATCTGAAAGGTACGGCGGCTTATTCCCTTTGCGATACCTTCGTATTCGTATAGCGCGTCGGAACAAGCGTTTATCAGGTCGTCCAATGTCCATACCCTGTAGCGGTTTCGTAGACAGGTGTCAATTGTTTTGTAACGGATTAATGCATTTCTGTTGGCCGGCATAATCAAGCGGGTTAGAAGTTTTTTCCACAAATATAAAAATTCTTGTGATTGGCAGTATCAATTCGCCGAAAGTATGAATGAGTTTACCGTAGACGTCGTGTTCCTTTTGCACCTCTTTTACCTGATAATTAGATAATTTTACTTCCGTGTTATGAATAGGGGATGTGTTTTTTGAAGATAATTTGCGAAAAATGATAATTAGTTGGCAGTATTTTGCTCTTTTTTGGAATATTTTCCAAAGAAATTATATATTAGAACACTTGCTATTGCTATTGTTTTTGTATGATGTTGGTTATATGTAAAAAACGATAATAAAAATGACAATAATGATGCTTTTGTTAAACAGAATGCCATTAGCTTTGCTCTGTGGCTATGATATTCTTTACATCGTTTACCGTTGCTTGAGAATCGTAACAGAAAGAATACGTTATGATGAATTAATGTCTTTTGAAAATTTGATTTTATGATGCATAAACAAAGATGGATGTATAGTAGGGTGTTTTATTGGGGAAAAAATCATTATTCTCGGATATTTATTATATGGATAATGGCGATTCAGGGTATCTCTGCACAACAGGTTGGAGTGAAAAGCAATTTGTTGTATGATGCTACTTCCACATTCAATTTGGGACTGGAAATCGGTTTAGCTCCCAAATGGACACTTGAATTGCCTGTTAACTATAATCCGTGGGATTTTCCCGAAAACCGCAAATTGAAGCATTGGGCTATACAGCCGGAAGCGCGTTATTGGTTGTGCGAAAAATTTAATGGACATTTTATAGGGCTGCATGCTACGGTAGCCGGTTATAATGTTGGAGGGATAAAAATGTTTGGCCTCGATAAGTATCGTTATGAAGGAAATCTTTATGGCGGAGGCTTTTCATATGGATACCATTGGCTTCTTACAGACCATTGGAGTATTGAAGCAACGGTGGGCGCAGGATATCTGCGCCTCAGCCACGGCAAGTATCCCTGTGAGAAATGTGAAGCTAAGCTTGGCGATTTTACAAAAAATTGGTTTGGCCCTACCAAAGCGGGCGTCAGCGTCATCTATATTATTAAATAAGGGAGGGGGAAACCAGGATATGAAAAAGATATACAATTATATAATTGTTTTGGCAGGCATACTGTTTATCACAGCCTTTGATAGTAGCGCGCAAACGGAGTCTGTCATCTTCGACGGGCAAATCCCTGTAAAAATACAACGCTTACGCCAGGTGGAAGATTCCGTACAACTGATAATGGATATTGATTTGGCAAACGTCAAAATCGGCACGGAGCGGTCGCTTGTGCTTACGCCTGTATTCGTATCGCCACAGGGGCGTGAGGTAAAGTTGAAAAACATCATGCTAAACGGGCGCCAACGCCATAAGGCTTTCAAACGTGAAGTAGCGTTGAACGGCTGGGAGCGCGAAGTGAAAAAGGCGCACTACGATGTGCTTCCTCTCACAAAAGAAAACCGTAAGGTATACCGCTGTACGCAAACGGTTGTTTTCGAGAACTGGATGCGCGAAGCGCGGATGGATATAGAAACAGACTTATGCGGTTGCGCAGCGGGGAGTGTACAACAGACGGCTTCCGAAAAAGTGGCCGACCGCATCGTGCTCGAAGGGGCGAAAGAATACCACGCCCTGCCCAATGTGGCGTATATCCACCCGGTAGTGGAACAGGTAAAGGCGCGTAGCGAATCGGCCGACGTATTCCTCGATTTCCCGGTAGCCCGTACGGAAATTAACCCGGGCTTCGGCAACAACCCCCGCGAACTGGCTAAGATAGAACAAATAATGAACGAGATACGTAC
>JAISXD010000056.1 GCA_031270665.1 Tannerellaceae bacterium
GATAACGGAATCTATGGCTTCCCTTAGAAATTCTTCTCCGTTATAGCAATTCATAATAACAGAAACCAATGGACATGTTTCCATACTATAATGTCCCTTTAATTATTCCGCAAATAAACAGAACATTATCCTCAGAAAGGTCGGGGTGCAAAGGCAGGGTAATTAATTGAGCGTAAACAGACTCGGTTCTTTTCAGGGTTGAGTTGTCCTGATTTCCACAGAACATCGTCAGCAAATGATTCGGCTTATAATGTATTCCGGCTGCGATACCATGATCTTTTAAGACTGTTTTCAGATGATCCCGTTTGGCGGGATCGGCCATGATTACCATGATATGCGGAACCACTTCATTGTAATCGCATTTAACCAGATTAACATGACCGGCCAGTTTTTTTTGATACAGTTTGGCAAGGCTTTGCCGTTTTTCTCTGAATACAGGGAATTTTGTCAACTGCGCTGAACCAATAGCAGCCATGATATTGCTCATGTGATAGCGCCATCCTTGATGCTTCACATCAAAATCCCAAGTCCTGGTTCCCCGGAATCTGCTTTCGGTGTCATTTTCGACACTTAACAGCCGGGCATCTTTTAAAAACTTTTGTACTTTAATGTCGTCAGTTATTATCACGCCGCCTTCGCCGGACGTTATGTTTTTGATCCCGTCAAGGCTGAAACAGCAAATATCGCCAAAACTTCCTATTTGTCTGCCTTTGTAAAAAGTTCCGAATGCGTGGGAAGCGTCTTCTATTACCCGTAAACCATACTTCCGGGCAAATTCGTATATCCCGTCAAGGTCACCAACGTTTCCCGCGTAATGAACCGGCATTATTGCTTTTGTTCGGGAATTTAGTTTCTGTGCGGCGTCTTCGAGGTCAATAGTTAAAGTTTCTGGTACAACCTCACAGGCGATTGGCTTGGCGCCGGTTGCCTGTATGGCCTGAAAGCAAGCAACATAGGTTAGGGACTGAACAAGAACTTCGTCTCCCCTGCCCACTCCGGTGCATTGTAGGGCCAAGTGCAGCGCTGCGGTACCGGTATTCACTAAAGTAGCGTCTCGCTGAAAAAACCCGGACAATTCGGTCTCGAATTTCTGGACATATTTTCCCATCCCCAAGTATTCATCCTTAAGAACCTGCGTAACAGCGTCTATTTCTTCCTGCCCAATAACAGACTTTGACAGTCTTATGTTTTTTACTTCCACGGCGCGTTACCCGATTTCCATATATCTTCCAGGATTTGCCTTTCCCGTACCGTATCCATCGACTGCCAAAAGCCATTGTGGATATACGCATTAAGCTGATTATCACGCACTAGGGTTTCCAGAGGTTCTCTTTCAAAAATAGTTTCATCACCTGATATGTATGAAAGTATTTGCGGTTCCAGAACAAAAAAACCGCCGTTTATACGCCCCTCATCAAGCTGTGGTTTTTCTTTAAAACTAGTTACCGCTTTATTTTTAGCTATAACAAGTTCACCATATCGAGCAGTCGGATGCACCGCAGACAAGGTGGCTGTTTTTCCCGAAGTTTTATGACTTTCAACAAGATCATGTATATTTATATTGGATAAACCATCTCCATAAGTCATCATAAATGTTTCATTTCCTATTATCTTTTCAAGACGCTTTATACGGCCTCCGGTCATGGTATCCATACCGGTATCAATTAAAGTGACATTCCAATTAGAAGCGGCATTACCAAGATAATTCAATTTTCCATTTACTAAATTTATGGAGAAATCATTATTTAATGTATAATAATTTAGAAAATACTCTTTTATAATATTTGCTTTGTAACCAAGCGCCAGGATAAAATCATTAAAACCGAATTTTGCGTACCAGGTCATAATGTGCCAGATAATCGGGCGGTCTCCTATTTCTACCATCGGTTTTGGAATCAAGGCCGTATATTCGGAAATGCGGGTACCCTTCCCACCGGCTAAAATTACTACTTTCATAATATTTGGTTACCTATTCCACTCAAAAACAATATGTGATTTATTAATGGGAACATTTTCCTGTTCCGCCGGATCATGGGGGATATCCGAAAAATTAAGCAAGAGGCTTTCACCTTCTGATTTTCCTTCAAATCCCATCCATATCCCCGGAGGAATGGTAAGACGTACATAATTGTTACCGCGTGAAATGACTATTTCCTGAAAACTGCCAAACGTTTTTGAACCACATCTATCGTCATATAACACGAAACGGACAGCGCCAACAGGACATACCAGATTAAGCGTCATAGTCAAGTGTCTTTTCCATGCCTTAATCATACCGGGCAATACAAAGGAAAAATAAACCTCTCCGAAATTCACATACCCCGGATCGTTCTTTTTGATAATATGAAGTATATTGCCTTTTGGATGTTCAATCTCTTTTAACGGGGTAATCAGAATTCCGTCTATTATTGTGCCCATGAAACGCCTTTTTCTTTTGCGATATTAATATATTTTTTTATCTGATTTATAGTATAGTTATACATATCGTTATTATTTTTGTAAAACTGATAATACCAATCTCCGGTAAATTCAAGCAACTCCGCGTAACTTAAAGCGGCTGTCCATTTTAAATAAAAGAGCGCTTTATCACAATTTAGTTTCAATAAACCCGCTTCGTGAAAAGGCTGATTATCAGTAACCAGATATGCGTCATTGGGACGAGGAAAATTCCAGCGCAAAGTTAGATCCTCAAGAAGCTCTTTGACGGTCCTGTTATATTCAGACCTTGGGCCAAAGTTAAAGCTTTGCCCGGACAACAGGCTGTTTCGGGATAATTCGGCGCCTAAATTTAAATAACCGCTCAAAGGTTCCAATACATGCTGCCACGGCCTGGTTGCGTCCGGGCTTCTTATTTCGACAGGCTTCCCCCGCGACCAGGAACGCATAATGTCAGGAATAATACGGTCCTGCGCCCAATCACCGCCGCCAATGACATTTCCCGCCCGTACAGAAGCTATTCTGATATCGCCCTCTCCGGACTTAAAAAAAGAATGGTAATAAGATTTGAAAACAAGTTCCGCAGCACCTTTGGAACCGCCGTAAATATCCTTTCCGCCCAATACATCGGTTTCTTTATAGCCCCATACCCATTCAACATTATCATAACATTTATCGCTGGTTATAATAACGGCTATGCAAGGACAGTTTACTACCCTTATTGCTTCCAATACATTCATCGTACCAAGCACATTGGTAGATATTGTTTCCGCAGGGTTATCATACGACACAGACACAATTGGCTGAGCCGCCAGATGAAATATAAAATCCGGTTTTACTTCCTGTATT
>JAISXD010000070.1 GCA_031270665.1 Tannerellaceae bacterium
AAAACAATATCCTTTGCTTTTGGGGTAAGGGTAGTAAAAACAAACGCTTTTGTCAAATCCCGATAGTTCTTTTTTTTGATAGGTAAATAGGCGATATTATTGCCGGTAATAGTATCAGAATGTAAGGCAATAACATCACAGGGGCGCGATTTTGTTTCATACAGGAATATACAAAAGTCCCTGTAAAGCTCTTTATAATACTCCCTTTCACGCCCGCCGGATGAAATAACAGACAAGTCCAAAGATAAGAATTTGTTATATTGCTTTTTTGTCAGGATAGAAACACCGTCTACAACTTTATTCATATTAATCTGCTTTGTTGGTGCATCCTCCATATACAGATAATTCAACACATTTTCAGTCAATTGTTTTTTTCTTGCTTTAGATAGGGTTGCTTTAAAATTTTTCATTAAAGCAGCGTAATTAACGCCGTTAAAGTTGTTCAAAATAAACTCACCAAAAGATACAAAATGTTTGTCATTAATTGCCCGTAAAGGGACGTTAATTATTTCCCTTTCAATTTCCAATTTATGCAACAAGGTAACATATACCTGATAGGTTTTAGAGGGGTTCTTTGAGCTTCCGTTTTTCATATCGGCAATAATCTTTTTGAGATACTCACCAAACGTAAGCTCCCTTTTAGCCTCAACTTTAATACCCTTTTCGTAAAGTTCAAATAATTCCTTACCGGAATTGACTGCACAATTGTCAAGAATAAGTTGATACCGCGCTTTCATTTCGGACAACAAACGGTTGTTGTTAATTGCTTCCTGCGTAGGCTCAATGAACTGTTGTTGCTTGACATCCCAGCTATCAAAATTAGGGGATTGCAGGTTAGATACTTTTTTGTAATTCCTTTTAGGTGTACCTTGTACGGTTGCGCACAGGCAAAGGTCGCCGTTCTTGAATGTAAAACTTAAATTCATTTTCGCCATACTAATTTTTTTTTGGCAGACGCAAATGATTATTAGAAGGGCTGTAAAACCACCACACAAACTGCACAAAAGAACTGCACAAAAGTAAATCTTAGAGGTGATTTTTCAGTTAATCCTTCACTGTGGTTAAACTAAATTTAGTATTGCAATCCCTAAACTTAGATGCTATATAGCTGATAACCAACTCAATTGAATATACTACTGAAAACAAAATGTGAAAAAATTTAACATAAATAAAACGCTTTTTATTTAGAGGTGGAGCTGGAGAGATTCGAACTCTCGTCCAAACGAGGAATTAATTTGCTTTCTACATGTTTATCTTCGCTTTGATTGTCGGGAGAGAGCAAGACCGAAGCTACCAACTCTAACCTTATCCTCTAAATTTTTGCTTAAAGTTCGAGGTTTCCTTTAAGCTATCTCCGATATTGCCGCACCACCTGTTCAGACCGCTTCGGAGCAACAGCATCCGGGTGATGTCCCGTTTCAGCGCCTTGCGCCGAAATAAAGCTTTAATCTACTGTTTTTCGATTAAGCAACGAGAGCGTAATTATTTTCGCCAGTTAATTGCTTGTTGTCTGAGATTTAAGTACTAGCCAACCACGCACTACATGCTTACAAACCACTTCTACCCGCTGTCTAAACCGGTCAGCCCCCATGATTTTCTAACAGTCGGTTTCTTTTCCGATGCAAAGATACACCTTATTTTGATATTAAAAAATAATATGACCGACTTCTTTTCATGTTTTTATTGTTTCCATAATGTGCAATTTTGTCGAATAGGCCTGCACATTTCAGCCCAGGGGCCTCTCACAGAACCGTGCGTGAAGCTCTCACACTTCACACGGTTCTTCTTATCCTTTTGCTCATGAGATTTCCCTGTGGGTGGGACTATGCCATAACTTCGGTGAAAGAATAGTCCCTGACTACGTTTGGCTATTTTCCCCAACCAATACAGAGCTTGCCAATAGCGACCTTTAAACCGCTTGTATTTTCGGGCAATCCAGCAGGCAAGACTCTGGTAGAGTTCTTGAAGAAAAGTCTTCACTTAACTGCTATAGTACTTCCCGTAGTATACTATCCAACCCCGTACAACCAATAAACCGAATCGTTGAGGTTATTTAGCCTTAATTTGCAAGATTGAAAATATTCGTTAAATTTGCTGACAAAATAATATTTCAATGTTTAAAAATATATGTATATCTGTATTATTTATCTTTTTGCTATGTTACAATACCTCAGTATCAGCACAGAGTATGGATGTTTCTAAACTTAATCAATACTTTGAAATGCTTGAGAATAATAATAAGTTTTTGGGTAGTGTGTCCGTATTTCGCAATGGGGCTGAAATTTATATGAAATCTGTTGGATTTGCCGACATCGATAAGCAGATTGTAGCCAATGAAAAATCAGTATACCGTATAGGTTCCATAGGAAACGCAAAAGAAATAAGAATTGGGTATTTACTCGGCCATCGTAGCGGGATTTATAATTTCACAGCAAACGAACAATATCCCAATTGGCAAAACCGACGCAAGACCAAAGAGCAGATGGTAGAAATAATTGCCAGTTGTAAATCTTAGTCCTCAAGACCTGGATAAATATACGGGAGTTTATTCGAGCAGCCAACTGCCACTTAAACTTACAATTAGAAAAAAAGACAACTCATTAGAAGGTCAAGGGACAAGACTGCTGGCATTTCCTCTTAAACCTGCTTCCGAGGATATATTCAAATTCGCTCAAGGAGGTATTGTCATGGAATTCAATCCGGTAGATAATACCTTGATATTGAAACAGGGAGGTGGTGTGTTTTACTTTAAAAAGGAATTTTGAAATTTATGAAAATAGTATCCAGAAAAAGAAAGATTAAGATATGGAAACAAAAACGACCGGGTACCGAACCAGACAAGTTGATTTTCCGACCAAGCGTTATTGTCAGACGTTGGATTTGAAGGATGATCCCAAACTGATTGAATTGTATAAGAAGTATCATAGTGAGGAGGAATCCTGGCCTGAAATACGCGAAGGGATTCGTAGTGTGGGTATTCTGGAAATGGAAATATACCTTATAAACACTCGTTTGTTTATGATCGTGGAAACGCCCCTGGATTTTGATTGGGATACGGCTTTTGGGAAGTTGGCGGGTTTACCCCGGCAGGATGAGTGGGAAGAGAGGATGTCAGTTTTTCAGGTAGCCGACCCTAAAGCCGGCTCTGCTGAAAAATGGCAGTTGATGGAACGGATTTTCAGACTTTACGAATAAGGTCGAGCAGTAGCAGTAAAGCCATGTTAGAAGCGCGTACGATGTTCATTTCGCGGGTACCTGTGAAATGATGACATTCGGACACGACTTTTCCTTTGTATGCGACGGCGATCCAAACGATTCCGACAGGTTTTTCAGGTGTACCCCCGTCCGGGCCGGCAATACCGGAGGTGGAAACGGCGCAATCGCATCCTAATACACGTATGGCGCCTAATGACATTTGCTCTACAACCGCTTGGCTTACGGCGCCATACCGGGATAAATCTTCATGGGATACTCCCAACACATGCCGTTTGACGTCGTTGCTGTATGAAACGATGCTTCCCACAAAATAGCGAGAACTACCCGGAATAGACGTCAGCATACCAGCTATACGCCCTCCTGTGCAACTTTCGGCTGTTCCCATTGTCAGGCTTTTGGCAAGCAGAGATTCTCCGATTTGTTCCTCTATTGTTTTATCTTCTTCGGTCAGAATATGTCCGGCTATCAGCTTATGCAGCTTTTCATTTTGTTTTGTTATGGCCTGTTCCGATTCTTGTTCATTGCTTCCGTAAGCAGATAAGCGCAAACGGATAAGTCCCGGTTGAGGGAGGTAAGCTAATTTAACGAAGGAAGGCAATTGATCTTCAAATTCGGAAAGTTGCATAGCCAGCATTGATTCGGTATATCCGCTTATCCAGGTGGTTTTATGGCGAATGAAAATATCCTGGTGAAATCTCTTTTTCAAACGGGGTATTACTTCGTTCGTCATCAGCCATTTCATTTCATAAGGAACGCCGGGCATGGATACAAGTATATTCCCGTCTTTTTCAAACCAGGTACAGGGAGCCGTACCTGTCTTATTTTGGATAACTGTGCATTTGTCGGGGACTATTGCCTGATTACGGGTCAGTTCGTTAATCGTCCTTCCTGATTTAGTGAAAAGATTCAGGATGTTTTCATATGCTTCTTCGGAGAAATGTAGCCCGCTGTCAAAATAGTGGCATAACGTTTTTTGGGTAATATCATCTTTGGTAGGGCCGATACCACCCGTTAGTAATACGATTTGTACACGGTTCATGGCCGCATCGATTGCTTCCAGTATATCTTTTCCCACGTCCCCTACGGCTGTTCGCCGGATAACCTGAAAACCGGCTTTACCTAATTCCTGTCCCATCCAGGCAGAGTTGGTATCCACTACTTGCCCAATGAGCAGTTCGTCGCCTATTGTTATTATTTGTACGTTCATCTATTTACAGTTGGCAGTTGGCAAATGATTAGATCACTACCCTTGAAAAAGGAATGGCATCCATGGTGCAAAATTCTTGTTTTACATATTTATAGTAACCGGAAATAGCTACCATGGCGGCATTGTCGGTTGTAAATGCAAAGGGCGGAATATGGATTTCCCAACCGTATCGTTCAGCATAGTTGTGAAAAGCTTCACGTAATCCGGTATTGGCCGATACGCCTCCGGCAACGGCTATTTCTTTTATTTTTAAATCCTTCGACGCTTTCAACAGCTTGTCCATCAGAATATCAACGACTGTTGCCTGTAAAGAGGCGCATAAATCTTGTTTGTTCTTTTCTATAAAATCAGCATCCTCTTTAAGCCTGTCGCGTATGGTGTACAGGAAGGAGGTTTTTAATCCGCTGAAACTATAATCATAGTCTGCCATATGCGGTTTGCTGAACGTAAAAACTTTTGGATTTCCTTCATTGGCAAGCTTGTTGACCACAGGCCCTCCCGGATAACCTAATCCCATTACTTTGGCACATTTATCGAAGGCTTCACCAGCGGCATCATCGATTGTCTGGCCGATCACTTCCATAGCATCATAGTTGTTTACTTTGATAATCTGGGAGTTTCCGCCGGAAACCAATAAACAGAGAAAGGGGAAAGACGGATGGCGGGTATCTTCCGGCGTTTGTTTGATGAAATGCGCTAAAACATGTGCCTGAAGATGATTTACTGCTATCATTGGGATTTCTAATGAGGCTGATAAGCCTTTCGCAAACGATGTCCCGACAAGTAATGAACCCATCAGCCCTGGCCCCCGTGTAAAAGCGACTGCGCTTAATTCGGATTTATCTATATTCGCACGTTTCAGCGCTTCGGCAACTACCGGAATAATATTTTGCTGGTGAACCCTCGATGCCAGCTCCGGCACAACGCCGCCATATGCTTCGTGAACAGCCTGGCCGGCAATTACATTCGATAACATAACACATTCCCTGATTACTGAAGCGGATGTATCGTCGCAGGATGATTCTATACCTAAAATCGTTATACTCATTAATTAGTTACTTATTTGCTTGTTTTTTTAATGCAAAATAACGAAATCTATGATGATATTGTTGTAATTTTGTGTTTAAAAATAGTGTAAAGAGATTAAAGGGTTAAAATACATAGTTGTAATACTGTTTACTATCTTTTGGATTTTCTATGCTATTCCCGTTATTTTATTAAACATTCCATTCATTCAACGGAAGGTGACGGGCATAGCTGTAACGGAATTATCCACTCGTTTGAATGTGCCTGTCCGCATTGGTAAAGTAGATATCGAATGGTTTAACCGTTTGGCATTAGACGGCCTCTACCTGGAAGACGAGGATGGTAATACGTTATTTGAAGCGAACCATGTGACTGCCGAATTTAAGCCATTCCCTTTGTTGAAAGGAAAGTTTGTATTTACAACGGTCCGCCTGTTGGACTTCTCCCTGAACCTGAAGAAAAATACGCCCGGCGATAAACTGAACCTTCAGTTTGTAATAGATGCTTTCGCAAACAGGGATACCACGAAGCAATCACCAGCTATTGACTTACAGTTTAATTCTATCTTACTAAGAAAGGGTAATTTTACATACGACGTACTGAATGAACCGGTTACTCCCGGTAGATTTAACGCTAAACATGTAGATATAAAAGATATTAGCGCCAAAATAGCATTGAAAGCTTTTAATGAAGATAGCCTGAACGCTTCTATTAAAAGGATGAGTTTTACAGAAGCGTCCGGTTTTAATCTGGAGAAGTTGTCGCTGAATATCGTAGGAAACCGGGATAGCGCTTTTATACAAAATTTTCAGGTTAAACTTCCGAAGACTGATTTGAAGATAGGCCGCGCCCACATCAATATTGCAGAGGTAACGGATTGGGAAAGTTTTTTGGATAAAGTGCCTGTTACGCTTGATATAGCTCCTTCACATATTTATTTAAAGGAACTCTCCTGTTTCATCCCGGCATTCGAAAATTTTGTTGATTATGTGGAATTATCCGCCGAAGCATCCGGGTTTGTTAATGATATAGACCTGAAACGGCTGACTCTTAACTATATGGAGAAGATGCTTTTTATCGGGAAAATGTCGCTGAGAGGCATAACGCATCCGGAAGAAACCTATCTGTTGGGAGAGGTAAATAAAATGTATATAACCAATGAAGGATTAACCGGCCTGTTGAATAATTTCAGTAAAGACCCAGTTGTCTTACCGGAACCGGTTCACCGGTTAGGGACAATTAATTTTACAGGCGAAATATCGGGCTTCTTCGATAATCTGGTGGCTTATGGTAAATTATCATCGGCTATAGGGTCTGTAGAAACGGATGTTTTATTTGGGAGTAACTCGGATAAAAATATCGCTGCTTATTTGCGTGGGACCATTTTTACCTCCGAATTACTGATTAGCGACCTTTTTGATGAAGATAACCCTTATGGAATTGCCCGGTTTAAGGTATCCATTGATGCGAAAAGACCGGTCGGAGGGTATTTTTCCGGGAATGTAAAAGCAGAGGCAAGCGAGTTCGATTATAAGAATTACCGGTATGAAAACCTTCAGTTATCAGGTAATTTCCAACGAAACGGTTATGATGGGATTATCAGTATTGACGATCCGAACGGAAGCCTTTATGCGAAAGGCATGTTTCGTACGAAAGGGAAAAATTCTATCTTCAATTTTACGGCAAACCTGGCTCATTTCCGCCCCGACAACTTAAATCTTACAGATAAATATGAATCACCTGAAATCTCGGCTTCCCTAAAAGCTGATTTTACAGGTGATAATATAGATAATGTAGAAGGAAGCGTTACGATTGACAGCCTGATGATTCATACAACTCCCAGTGATTTCTTCTTAAAACAGTTGAGAGTGGAAGCGTCGGGCGGCTCGGATAACAAACTCTTAACCATTTCGTCGGACGTCGTTAATGGCGAAGTGAAAGGGGTTTATTCATTTTCCACCTTGCTACCCAGTTTGTTCAGGACATTGAATGGATACCTTCCCGCCCTGATTGAAACAACCACTCAAAAGCAGGAAATAAAGGAAAATAATTTCCGGTTCCAATTGTTTTTGGAGAATACGGAAACACTGTCGAACACCTTGAAATTGCCCTTTACGATACTTAGTAAAGGGCGTGTTACAGGAGCATATAATAATCTGGACAATAAATTCGGCATGGAGGTATTTCTCCCTCAGTTCATGTTATCAGGTATGATGTTTGAATCGTTTAATTTAAAATGCGAGAATCCTTCCGACTTGATAGACTTGCAGTTAAAAGTAGCCAATTGTAACAAAAAGGGGCTCCGAAACGATCTGAGCTTAAAAGCAAACGCACAAGACAATAAAATAACAGCCTCTCTTGATTGGGCGAATAATAAAGAGCACCGGTTTGAATCAAGCATAACGGCCTCTGTCTTCTTTATAAATGATGAAGGTGAAAATGGAAAGAAGAGCCTGCGTACGGAAATAGGCATTGACGAAGGCTCCCTGATTATCAATGATAGTATCTGGCACGTAGAACAAGCCGGTATTACCGCCATAGACAACAGGATAGATATAAGCAATTTCTATATTTCGCACGATATGCAATATGTACGTTTAGACGGAACAATATCTAAAAATCCGCTGGATGTACTTGTCCTTGACCTGAATGATATAGAATTGAGTTATATTTTTGATATTATTAATAGTCCGGTACTTCAGTTTGGAGGTTTGGCCACGGGTATATTTAATATAAGCGGACTGTATGGAAACCGCGTGTTGAAAACAGATAATTTTGAAGTAGAACATTTCTCGTTTAATCAGGTAAATTTAGGACGCTTAAACCTTCACAGTGAATGGGATGATACGCGGAAGGGTATATTAATGGAAGGTAGTATCTATGCAAACGATACAACCTATACCGACGTGAATGGGTATATTTTCCCGGTTGGTGTTAATGCGGGGCTTTCTTTACAATTTGGTGCACATGGCATTGACGTCTCTTTTTTATATCCTTTTATGGACAATGTAGCAACCCGTATCAAAGGACGGGGGTGGGGAGATATACGTTTGCATGGGCCGTTTAAAGAACTGAATGTAGAAGGGCGTGCTTTTGTAGAAGGCGGAGGAATAGGTATCGGCGTCCTTAATACCTTCTATACGTTCTCGGATTCTATTATTATGGATGCCCGTTCATTGAATATAGGGAATGCCACGGTTTACGACCGGTTCGGAAATACAGGAACCGTAAATCTAACCTTGCATCATAAGCATTTTAAAGAGCTTGATTTTTTAGTGGATATATATGCAAATAATATGCTGGTATATGATGCTACACAAAAGCATAACCCGTTGATATATGGAACCGTGTTTGGTAGTGGAGAAGCCAGGATAACCGGAAATGAGCAGATCGTTAATCTGGATGTAAACATGGCGAACGCTCCTAAGACCGCTGTTTCCCTCGATTTTATGAGTAATTCGTCCGCCGAAGAGTACAACTTTATTACGTTTGTTACCAAAGATAGCCTGTTGTACCCTAACGCCGGTTCCACAAAAAAAGAGCAGCATTATAACCCGTTAGCGCTTACGGATGAAGGCGCCGAAGTACGCATAAACCTGAATTTAGATGTTAACCCCAACGCCGCTATCGAATTAATCATGGATCCGACATCCGGAGATAAAATAAAAGGAGGAGGCTCGGGAAGGCTGCAAATAGATTACGGTACGAAAAGTGATTTACGCATGTACGGTACGTTCCATATCCTTCAGGGCGATTATAATTTCAGTTTGCAACAACTCATTCATAAAAACTTTAAAATCAGAGACGGAAGTACGGTTTATTTTAACGGAAACCCTTTCGACGCTACCATAAATATTGATGCAACGTATAATTTAACGGCTAATATCGGCGACTTAGACCAAAGCCTGTTGGCGGAAAGCGCACGTACAAATATTCCGGTTAATTGCGTATTGAAACTGGATGGGATGTTGCAGAATTCGGCTATTTCATTTGATATAGAATTACCGGGTTCCAATGAGGATTTGGAAAGAACGGTGAAAAGTTATGTAAATACCGAAGATATGATGACACGACAAATTGTATATCTGTTGGTTCTGAATAAGTTTTATACGGAGGATATCTATCGTACGGGACGTACAAATGAGTTCAACGCTGTTACGTCGGCGGCCATTTCTTCGCAGATATCCAGTATTCTTAGTTCGATAACCGATAAAGTACAAATAGGTACGAATATCCGTGCCAGCCAGGAAGGGTTTAACGAAACGGAATTTGAAATGTTATTATCGAGCCAGTTGTTAGACAACCGGCTTATCTTTAATGGCAACTTCGGGTATAAGAGTAATCCGAATGTGAAAAATGTCTTTGTTGGTGAGTTTGATATAGAATATTTATTGACCCGGACAGGCGAGATACGCCTGAAAGCCTATAATCACGCCAACGATATGTATCGTTACCTCAAACAAAGTTTAACCACCCAGGGAATCGGTATCATGTATAAGAAAGACTTTTCTTCTTTCTCCGAATTATTCCGGCGGAGACGGACGTTTATCGTTGCGCCAACAGATATACATCCCGTTTCGCCGGAATAAAACTGGTTATTTTCTTATATAATCCTGAATAGCTTTGACGTAATTGTCGAAAGCGTCAATGCCTTTGGGCGTTATTTTAAGTACGGTACGGGGGCGTTTTTTCTCAATAAATTTGTCGATTTCCAAATAACCAGCTTCGCTAAGTTTCTCAATATGAGAGCTTAGATTACCTGATGTAGCGCCTGTTTTCTCTTTTATAAAAACAAAGTCAGCCTCATCGGCCGATATCAATATCGACATGATAGCCAGCCGCTGCTGCGAGAGCAGTAAAGGATCTAAATCTTTAAACATCTTCTTCTGCTTTACGGTTTGCCATATGCCCCGGAGCCACATATCCTGCTATCATACCAAGAGCGAAAATAATAAATTGTATTTCAATCCGGTTCGTTGCTATCGAACTGATAACACATAAGATACTACCCAGCCAGAAAACAATGCCTCCATACGCATACGGTTTGAAGCGGCATAGCTTTGCCGTTATATACAATGCCGTTCCCCCGGCGGACATAATCAATGGAACAATCAACATATAAGGAATCCATGATTTAAACCCATAAGCAAAAGAATAACAGATAAAAACAATTAGGACAATTGAAACGGAGGCACTCGTCCAGACATCTCCTATTACCTTATCTATATGTGACTTTATCAACGCCTCCCTATACCTTTTACGCGAATAAAAGTAGTTGATAAAGAAAAGCGGAATAGACAAAGCCCATACGGAATAAACCAATGGATTATTAAAAAGGACAAGCAACACATAATTTAGAATAGATAACGCAGCAAGCGTATATCCCCAGAATAACAGGCTGTTTCCGGCTCCCCTGCGAAAATTGTTTCGTGCCTGGTTAATCATATCGGTAATTAACTGCAAGCTCTCTTGTTCATTCAATTTATTTTCCATAATTTTTTACTTTAAAAACGTTTACTTTCTATTTGACAATGCAAAGATAAATAAGTTTGCAATACAAATAAAATTACTGTGTAAATATTTTTGTAATAAAAACATATTGTTTTTATTATTCAGAGAAAAGCCTATCTTACCCCTTTTATATTCATTTGCAAGGTATACAGGTACTGCGATGCCGTAATAAATAAGATTTTCATGTCTTTCCCGCCGAAGCATACGTTAGCCGTCCAGCCGGCTTCTACGGGGATATGCTCAATTTGTTTGCCTGCCGGGTTGAAGACGGTTACACCTCTACCGGTCAGATAAATATTACCCTGCTCGTCCATTGTCATACCATCCGAACCCATAGAAGCAAACAATCGCTTATTTTTCAGTAAACCATTGGAAGCTATATCATAACAATATGTTTTTCCGGCTCTGATGTCGGCTACATATAGTAATTTACCGTCGGGCGATCCGATAATCCCATTCGGTTGTTCCAACTCGCTGTCTACGCGTAGTACTTTTTTTCTGTCGGGCGACATATAATAAAGATGCTGCCCATCTTGCTGTATTTCCGGATTACGCGTCCAATAATCGCGTTTATACAGCGGATCGGTAAAATAAATACTACCGTCGGGATGTATCCACAGGTCATTGGGGCCATTCAGTTTTTTCCCTTTGTAATCGGTCAATAATACGGTATGTTTTCCGTCGGGAGTAATACGCCAGATTTCGTTTTCCATATCGGAACACGAAAGCAGGTTATCCTCTTTATCAAAATACAGCCCATTAGCCCGTCCGGTATTTTCAAGAAAGATAGAAACATTTCCATCTAACGACCATTTCCAGATGCGGTCGTTAGGCTGGTCGGTAAAATAAATATTACCCTCTTTATCCACTGCCGGCCCTTCCGTAAAAAGAAAGCCTTCCGCCACCTTTTCAACCTTAGCGCCAGGCGCTATTATCTCCTTACCTCCCTGCGCATAAAGCGGGGAACACATGATAATAAATGAAAGACAGAAAACACACGCTATTTTATCCATAACACAATAGATTTATACAGTAAACCAAAAGAATAGCCAAAAGTAATAAAAAAATAGAATACTTCGCCTATACTACTATCATACAATAAATGGTAGTCTTTTCGGTAGTACGTTCTTCATAGTCTGCGGAGCCTTCCTCGTTGTCGCTCTCAAACAAATTTCTTTCGACAAACCGATCTCTGCGGCATTTGCATAGGAAACCAGTAGTGGAGCCCTTACAGCCAACCTGATATTCTCCGAATGCTTCCTTTATACTTGGAAGGTTAGGCAAATGCAACCGGCTGCCGTCTACCGATAACAACCGGTGACCATGCAACTTCCGGTAAGGTGCATCTGAATAAAAACTTGAACAGGCTATATCATTGATTTCTTTGAATGCCTCAGGTTTTAGCTTGCTGCGGGACTGGCTTAATGCTCCTTTCGTTAGCGAACGGATGTTGTAATCGGTTGATAAAACTGTTTTGAAAAAAGAATCCGGTTCACGTTGAAGCGATGATTTTATCCCTCTTAATAACATTATTATCAGGAATTTAAAAGAAAGTTTCCTCTCTCTTGTAAATTCTCCTTCAGAGCCGTCTCGGGAACGGCCGACAAATGATTTTTCATCAATTAATCCTGATATGTTTGTTAATAACTCTTCTCTATAATCGCTCGCTTTTTTTAAAAAGGAAACCCCCTTTATTTATAGGATAAATTTACTCCTCTTTTTGACAGTCACAAAATAAAATATTAACGAACTTTATGTATGGCAATAAAATACTCGTTTTTCCGTAACTAAACGACATTGATACGAAAATTGTCAATAAATGTGTCTTCCTGAATTTTTAGTTTTAAACTGTCCCTATTTCTATACGGGCACAATAATAGCTTATAACGGTACTGCATTACCGGGGCATAATAACAGTGCAGAATATAGTAAAACAGGCATCTGAAAAATATGAATATATTTTCTCATTTCCATAATAAATTATTTGTAATTAATTTTCAATATAACTGTTTTTTTTTGATTTCTTTTATGCGAAAAAAGAACATTTATAGGAGGCAAATATAGCGATTTGGAACGATTTTTTTAAAATTATATATATTTTTTTTTCAACAGCGTGTAATTATTGCTTAATTTGTTAATTTAATTCCTGAAAGACGCTGAAAAAAGAGGTAATTATTTTTTTTATATCATTTTAATTAGTATATAAAAAAACAGGAGGAAATCAGATAAAAAGGTGTTGAAAAAAACATCGTATGTTATACAAAATTCTATGCAAAAAATCCATACGAAGGATATATTTTTGTGGGCGAAATGAGAAAACGGTTTTTGAAAATGATAACTCAAAAAAAGAATAAAATGACGATACCGGTTAAGCGGGGCCTGTCTTAGTTTTCCACCTGATACCGGCTTGCTTGGAGCAACCGGAACCTTTGCTTTGATATCGCCTATATGCTCCATCTGTGCTAAACGGTTGAAAATAAGTGTAGATACAGAAGTATTAACGTTTGAAAAACAGGAGTTATTTCCGCAAAAACAGGGGTTATTACGGAGGAAACCCCGGTTATTGACGGTAATAACTACACAAAAGGAAAAGGAAAAGGAAAAGAAATAAAAAAAGAAAAAATAAAAAAAAGAAAATTCAGGAGTTGAGATGAAAGTACGTTACGGGTAGGCCGGGGATTTACCGGCGGTGTTTACGCCGAAGTGGCAGGCGTATGCCGCCAGATGTGCACGAACGGCGCTCCGCCCCCTCTACCTGCCCCCCCAAAAAAAAGAAATCACTATAATGCCTTCGGTCAACCATTATAGCGTCTTGGAAAAACCATTATAATGCTTTTGGCAAACTGCTATAATAGTTTTCCGAAGGCGCTATAATGGTTTTTTTTAACAGTTCCGGGGGATTTACCGTCATTTACCGTCATTCGCCGTCATTTACCGTCATTAAGCGACAAACGGTTTTTGGGCGGTTGTATATTTGCAGCGTCAACGATTAGTAACTTCAAAATTTTACAGGTATGGCATTCAAATTCAAAAAAGTAGCGCGTAAAGCGCCTGGTGGCGACGAAAAGGGAACAACCAGGTATTATGCCGTGGTCAAAAGCGCGGATCGTCTTCTCGCCGGGAGCTATCCTGCGCGATACGCGGCAAAACGTCTTGTTCGAGGCGCTGGAGACAGAGGTGGAAGAAAAAGAGTGCAACCGTACCCATCTGGACTGATACCCATGCGAATGATTAACCTGACTGTATTGCATTGTTCGGGCCACCGCCTCCCCGCATCAAACGCTTCCCTTACTCTGGATAGCGGCGGCAGCGGCGGCAGGGATCGCCGGCGTCTTTTTTGTATGGGAAAAACTGTAATTAATTAAATCACACAAAAAGTGGTAAGCCATATGTGGCGGCATATCATTTCATATATAATATTCCGCCACATCGAAAATACCGGCGCGGATGGCGTATTTTACCGCCTCGTGTACATTATTTATGTCTAATTTGCGGAAGATGTTTTTCCTGTGCGAATTAACCGTGTGGAAACTCAGGTTCTTTTCGTAAGCAATTTCTTTGGTTGTTTTTCCCATCGCTATTTCATGCAGTATCACTTTCTCCATGGCAGTAAGATGTACCGGCAACGTGTGCGTATTGGCCAGGTTATTGTTTTGGAGGATTTGTTCGGCATACTCGCAAACGTAGGCTATCCCGTCTGCCGTATGCTGTAAAGCCAGCCGGATATCTTCTTCCATATCATTTTTCATCACTACGTTTATCGCCGGGTCAGACAGTAATACGTGGCGCAGGAAATACTCGCTCAGTTCATTGGAAAAAAGCAGCCAGCACGATTCTTTGGCCGCTGCCTTAACGTTCAGCATCTGCTGCATGGAAGCAAAGTCAAACAGGGCATAATCCAGCACAACGAAAGCCTGGGGGAAAGCGTTTAACTTCTCCTGTAGTTCGGTCATTGTCTTTGCCTGGGTAACGATTTCTATTCCTATTTCTTTACAGAGGGCGTTAATCCCCTGGTTTGTGACAAACTGATTGTCGGCCAGAATACAGATTTTCATTTGGATAATTAGGCTGTGTACGGGCGCAAAGATACGTATTTGGGGCGAAAATCAATATACCATGAATGTGCTATTTTTTTATTTGCAGAAACCGCCTACATTTGTACAAATAAAATAAAACAATGTATTATGTCTGGAATTGCTAAAAAACTGACTGACCTTATAGGGAATACCCCTTTATTAGAATTAGGTTCGTATGCGAAATCTGTTTCATTAAAAGCGCGTGTAATCGGGAAACTGGAATATTTCAACCCCCTGGGAAGCGTAAAAGACCGCATCGCCCTGGCTATGGTGGAAAACGCCGAAGCCAAAGGCCTCCTCTCGCCTGAGACGCTTATTATAGAGCCTACAAGCGGCAATACGGGAATAGGGCTGGCTTTCGTGGCCGCTACAAAAGGCTACAAGTTGATTCTTACCATGCCGGAAACGATGAGCCTCGAACGCCGCAATCTGTTAAAGGCGCTGGGCGCTACGCTGGAACTCACCCCGGGGCCGGAAGGAATGAAAGGCGCCATCGCGAAGGCCGAATCGCTTCATGAAGAGATTAAAGACTCGATTATCCTGCAGCAGTTTGAAAATCCGGCCAACCCGGCCATCCATTACCGTACAACGGCCGAAGAAATCTGGCGCGATACCGAAGGGAAGGTTGACATCCTCGTAACCGGCGTAGGTACGGGAGGAACGGCAAGCGGTGCCGGCAAACGGCTGAAAGAATTAAACCCGGACATTAAGATTGTGGCCGTAGAACCCGCAGATTCGCCCGTACTTGCCGGCGGAAGCCCGGGCCCCCATAAAATACAGGGTATCGGCGCCGGATTCGTACCGGCAACGTATAATCCGGCCGTTATAGACGAAATTATCTCCGTAAGCAATGACAGCGCCATTCGTACAAGCCGCCTACTGGCAAGGGAAGAAGGGCTGCTGGTAGGCATATCCTCCGGAGCGGCGGTATCTGCCGCCACCCTTTTGGCCGCCAGGCCGGAAAATGCAGGGAAAAACATCGTCGTTATCCTGCCCGACACAGGCGAACGGTATCTGTCAACCGTACTCTATGCCTACGAAGAATACCCGCTGTAAAAATATCACACGAATAACATATCTAAAAAAAAACGTAACTGATTATGAGCAATCTGAAATTTGAAACATTACAAGTGCATGCCGGACAGGAAGTAGACAAGACCACTCATGCACGGGCTTTACCCATTTATCAAACATCGTCGTATGTATTTGAAGATGCAAAAGACGGGGCAGACCTTTTCGGGCTGCGCAAATTCGGTAATATCTACACCCGCCTGCAGAACCCAACGACCGACGTCTTTGAAAAACGTGTGGCCGCGCTGGAAGGAGGCGCCACGGGGCTTGCCACGTCTTCCGGGCAGTCTGCCCAGTTTATCGCCCTGAATAATATCCTTCAGGCCGGAGACAATTTTGTCACCACGTCCCATCTATACGGCGGAACCTATAATCAGTTCAAATCCCAGTTCAAACGCTTGGGCGTAGAGGCCCGTTTCACGCCGAACGACGATCCGGAAGAATTTGAAAAGCTGATAGACGACAACACAAAAGCGCTTTACATAGAAACAATCGGAAACCCGGAACTGAACATTCCCGATTTCGATGCCATCGCAGAGGTGGCTCGGCGGTATGGCATTCCGCTCATTGTAGACAATACGTTCGGCGCCGGCGGTTACCTGTTCCGGCCGATAGAGCACGGAGCGTCTGTGGTAGTAGAATCGGCCACCAAATGGATAGGCGGGCACGGCACATCCATCGGAGGCGTAATAGTAGACAGCGGGACGTTCAACTGGGGCAATGGGAAATTCCCTGCTTTTACCGAACCTTCCGACAGCTATCACGGGCTTGTGTTCTGGGATGTATTCGGCGCCGGCGGTCCTTTCGGCAACATTGCCTTCAATGTCCGCGCCCGCGTGGAAGGATTGCGCGACTGGGGAAACACCATCAGCCCGTTCAATTCTTTTCTGTTGGTACAAGGCCTGGAAACGCTGTCGCTCCGCATAGAACGGCATATACAGAACACGCAGGCCCTTGCCGAATGGCTCGAACAGCATCCCAACGTGGAATATGTGAATTATCCGGGCCTGAAGAGCAGCAAGTACTACGAGCTGGCTCAGAAGTATTTCCCCAAAGGCCCGGGAGCCGTATTGACATTCAAAATCAAAGGCGACGTTACCAATGCAGATAAACTGATAGACAGCGTGAAACTGCTGAGCCATCTGGCTAATGTGGGCGACGCCAAATCCCTGATTATCCATCCCGCCGCCACCACCCACGAGCAACTGTCGCCCGAAGATCAGAAAGCAAGCGGCGTAGAACCTGGCTTGCTGCGCATCTCCGTAGGTATTGAAAATATAGAAGATATCAAGGACGACTTACAGCAGGCGTTAGACCGCATTGCCTGAGTGGCATAGCATGAAAGAGATGTAAACGGCCTTGCAAAACGAGGCCGTTTATCGTTTCCAGAAGCCGGGGAGCAGGATGGTAAGTACGGTGAATATCTCCAGGCGGCCTACCATCATGAGGAAAGACAGGAACCATTTCGACACCGTGGGCACTCCGGCATAGTTGCAGGCCGGGCCCAGGTTGCCCAGCGCCGGGCCTACGTTGCTTATCGCCGACACCGTGGCGCCGATTGTTTCTTCAAACCCCATGCCGTCGAGCATCAACACCAGGCAACTGGCGAGTATCAGGGAGATATATACAAATACGAAAGCCAGGATGCGGTGTACAACGTCTTCCGAAACGACCCGCCCGTTCATCCGTACCGGCAGGATGGCGTTGGGATGCGTCTGCTTGAGGAAGACGTTCGAAAGATTCTTGTTCAATACGATAAAACGGCTCATCTTCAGGCCGCCGCTGGTAGAACCGGCGCATCCTCCCACAAACATGACCGTAAGGGCGATCAGCCAGAAGAAGGGTCCCCACGGAAGATAATCGGCCGTAGAGAAGCCGGTAGACGAGATGAGGGAAATAACCTGAAAAGCCGCTTGCCGGACGGCTTCTTCCCTGCCCGCTGCAAAACCGTTGTACAACAGCCAGGCGGCAGAGATGGCAATCACGACCAGCACAAAGGCGGAGAACCATCTTACTTCTTCGTCGGCAAAGAGTTTCCGGGGGCTTCCTTTTACAAAGAACCAGAGCAGGGTCATATTAATCGAACCGATGAACATAAAGAGCATCACCACATATTCTACGTACGGCGAATGCCAGTGGGCGATGCTTGCGTTCTTTGTAGAATATCCGCCGGTAGACATGGTGGTGAGGGCATGGTTTACGGCGTCGAACAGATCCATCGGCCCCCGGTATAATAAAGCGGCCAGCACGGCGGTGAACAGGATGTATACGCCCGAAAGCCGTTTGGCTACCTGCGTAACGCGCGGACGGAAACGTTCGTGCGTAATGCCGGTGGTCTCGGCGTCGAACATCTGCGAGGCTCCCTTGCCCAGGATAGGTAAGAGGGCTACCGTAAAAACGACCACGCCTATCCCGCCCTGCCACTGGGTGAGGCTCCGCCAGAAGAGGATACCTTTGGGGAGGGCTTCGATATCGGTAAGGATACTGGCGCCGGTGGTGGTGAAGCCGGACATGGTTTCGAAGTAAGCGTCGGTTACATTATCTATATACCCTCCGATGTAAAAGGGCAGCATGCCGAAAAGGGAGAGGAGACTCCACGTGAGCGCCACCACCAGCATGCCTTCGCGGCGCCCGGCGGTATATTCGTTGGCGTGCAGCCCTCCGAGGTAAAAGGCGATACCGCATCCCAGCAGCAGGCCGCTTGAAATAAGCAGCGGGTAAAAATCGGGGCCCTTATAGATAAAGGCAACCACCGAGGCCAGGAGCATAAAAAACGTTTCCAGGAGAAACATGGAGCCCAGCATCTTTATGACGAAACGGATATTCATGGCTAATTAAAATAGTCTTCCAGCTTGCGCAGGGCGGTGTCGAGGCAAAACACTACCACGTTGTCGAACGCCTGTATTTGCGTATTCCCGTTTATCATCATCGGTTCGCCGTCGCGTATCAGGCCGCCCAGCGTCATGTCTTTGGGGAGGTGCAGGTCTTTCACCGCCTTACGGGTGATCCGGGAGCCGGGGCGGGCGATGAGTTCTGCCACGTCGGCGCTGGCAAAGGCCATGCTCTTTATGTTGGACACGTCGGCGTCGAGCAGGAACTGGTAGATG
Source organism: Tannerellaceae bacterium (assembly GCA_031270665.1). Lineage (GTDB taxonomy): Bacteria > Bacteroidota > Bacteroidia > Bacteroidales > Tannerellaceae > DFXE01. The sequence goes on from JAISXD010000070.1 coordinate 19,215, forward strand.
TGGCTGGCGGCGATGAGTTTCTTGTTTATCACCGAGCCGATGTCCATATTCTCGGCCAGGGGGATATAGTCGAGGTTTTCTATCCTGGCGATGGTCTTCACCACGCCGTAGCGTTTGGCGGCCAGGCAGGCCAGGATGTTCGTGCTCTCGTTGCCAGTAAGGGCGATGAAGGCCTGCGAATCCTTTATGCCCTCTTGCAGGAGCAAATCCAGGTCGCGCCCGTCGCCGTTTATCACCATTACGTTGCCGGGCGCTGCTTCGGCGATGTGATGGCTCTTTTCCCTGTCTATTTCTATCAGCCGGATGCGTATGTTGCCCGGAAGGTACTGGCAGGCCCTTAGCGCGATGCGGCTGCCGCCCATGATGATGATTTTCTTCACCTCCGGGTTTTCTTTGCCGGCTTGTGTCTGTATGTCTTTGATGTGTTCTTTGCGGGTGGTAAAGAATACGAGGTCGCCGGGTATGATGCGGTCGGTTCCGCCGGGTATGATGGTGTCGTTTTTCCGTTTGATGGCTACGATGTGGAAGAGTTTGTTTTCGCCCGGCAGCTCGGACAGCTTCAGGTTTACCAGTTGCGAGTTCTCGCGTATCTTCACGCCGATGAGGATGATGGCCCCCCCGGACAGCTCGAAGTACTGCCGTGTCCACGGGCGGCGGATGGCGGTGACGATTTCACCCGCGGCCAGCATTTCGGGATAAATCATGGAACTGATGCCGAAGCGCTCGAACAGTTCCCTGTTCCTGGGCAGCAGGTATTCGTAATTGTTGATACGGGCCAGGGTTTTCTGCGCTCCCAGGCTGGCGGCCAGCATACAGGCTGTTATATTGGCCGATTCTTCGGGCGTAACGCTTACAAACAGGTCGGCTCCCTTTACGCCGGCGCCGGCCAGGTCGCGCGGGGATACGGGATTGCCCACTACCGGCAGTATCTCTGCGCCTGCGGCAGGTATCTGCAGACGTTCTTCGTTGGCGTCGAGCAGGATAATGTCGAGCTTCTCCTTCGCCAGCATCTTTGCCAGATAGGTTCCCACTTCGCCTGCTCCTGCTATGATGATTCTCATCTTACTTTTCCTCCCCTGTGATTGTGCGGGCGATGCTTTCGGCGTCTATGCCGCATTGCCTGGAAAGTTCGGCCATGGAGCCCTGACGGATGAAGGCGTCTGGTATGCCTATCCTTTGTACGCGGGGCGTATAGCCGTTGTCTGCCATGAATTCGAGTACGGCGCTGCCTAAGCCGCCTGTTATTACGCCGTTTTCTACGGTGATGATCCGTTTGAAGCGCCTGCCTGCCTCGTGCAGTAATTCTTCGTCGATGGGCTTGAGGTAAATCATGTCGTAATGGGCTACGGACAGCCTGTGGCCTATCTTGTCTATCGCCCTGGCCACTTCGTTGCCTACGGGGCCGATGGACAGTACGGCTACGTGGGCGCCGTCGCGGAGCTTGCGGCCTTTTCCGGCGGGGAGTATCTCCATCGGATTGTGCCAACCGGTTTTTTCGCCTTTTCCCTTGGGGTAGCGGATCACCCACGGGCCGGCGCTTTTGTATCCGGTGTACATAAGGTTGCGCAGGTCCCATTCATTTAAGGGGGAGGCAATCGTAAGGTTGGGCACCGGGCGGAGGCAGGCCATGTCGAACATGCCGTGGTGCGTGGCTCCGTCTTCGCCTACCAGGCCGCCCCTGTCGAGGCAGATAACCATATGGAGCTTCTGCAGGGCTACGTCGTGGATGATATTGTCGTATCCCCGTTGCATAAACGAGGAGTAGATGTTGCAGAAAGGGATCATTCCTTCGCGGGCCAGCCCGGCCGAGAAGGTTACGGCATGTCCTTCGGCAATGCCTACGTCGAAGGAGCGTTCGGGAAATTCCTTCATCAGGTATGTCATGGAGCAACCGGTGGGCATGGCGGGGGTGATGCCTGCTATGCGTTTGTCCTGGCGGGCCAGTTCCACCAGGGTATGGCCGAAGACGTCCTGATACAGCTGGGGCTGGTTCTGGCTGTCGGGGAGGATCCGTTTGCCCGTCGTTTTGTTGAATTTACCGGGGGCGTGCCATTCGGTGGCTGATATTTCGGCCGGCTTGAAGCCCCGGCCTTTCTGTGTTTTGATATGCAGGAGCTTGGGGCCTTGCATATGTTTGATGTCGTTCATTACCCGGAGCAGGAGGTTGAGGTCGTGCCCGTCTACCGGCCCGAAATAGCGGATGCTGAAACCCTCGAACAGGTTGTGCTGCCGGGTGAGGAGCGCTTTCAGGCTGTTGCTGAAGCGGAGGATGTTGCCCCGGCTGTCGTCCGTGATGAGTTTCATCTTCTTCAGTCCCCGGTATACGTCGTACCGCATCTTGTTGTACGCCTGGCTGGTGGTGATATTTACCAGGTACTGGCTCAGGGCGCCTACGTTGTCGTCGATGGCCATATTATTGTCGTTAAGGATGATGAGCAGGTTGTTCGGGTTCGTGGCGGCGTTGTTCAGACCTTCGAAGGCCAGCCCGCCTGTCATGGAGCCGTCTCCTATTACGGCCACCACCTGCCTGTCTTCTTCCTTGAGCCGCGAGGCTACCGACATGCCCAGCGCCGCGGAAATAGACGTGGAGGCATGCCCGGCGATGAAAGCGTCGTATTCGCTTTCTTCGGGATTGGGAAATCCCCCGATACCGCCCCATTTGCGCAGCGTATGAAAAACGTCGCGCCGCCCGGTAAGTATCTTATGCCCATAGGCCTGATGGCCCACATCCCATACGATACGGTCGTAAGGCGTGTTGAATACCTTATGCAGGGCTACGGTCAGTTCTACCGTTCCGAGGCTGGCGCCCAGATGCCCGGGGTTTTCGGATAATACATCGATGATGAATTGGCGTATCTCTGTACAGAGTTGGGGGAGCAGGTTAACGGGTAATTGCCGTAAATCGTGCGGTGAATTTATGGTCGGTAAGAGGGTGTCTTGCTGTTTAGTCATGAAGATTACAAAATTTTCACAAAGGTAAGGAATTAAGTTAAGGGAAGGATATAAACGTATATGGAAACCGTTTTTTTCTGCGCGGAAGCTGTCCGTTTCTGCACGGAAAAAGCCCGTTTCTGCGCGGAAATCGCTTGTTTCTGCATGGAAGCTGTCCGTTTCTGCGCGGAAATCGCTTGTTTCTGCGCGGAAATCGCTTGTTTCTGCGCGGAAATCGCTCGTTTCTGCACGGAAATCGCCCGTTTCTGCGTGGAAATTGCCTGTTTCTGTGCGGAAATCGTCCGTTTCTGCGCGGAAAAAGCCCGTTTCCAGGGATAAATGTTAGCGGGTAAGGGCTTTAAAGGTTCTTTCTCCTTTCAGGTAGAAGGCGGCTATCAGGCTTTTGCGCATAAGCTCGGGGACGGGGTGTAGGGTTGTTTTCCTGAGGTTCTCCCTCCGGACGGGTTCGTAAACGGGTAGCAGGCGGCGGAACTCTTTCCTGGCTTTATAGACGGCGGCTGCATTCCGGGGATGGCCGGACAGCAGGAATTTGAGGGCGGCCAGGTAGTCGAGGAAGAAACGGGTGCGGAGTACGGGTTTCAACTCTTCTTCCGGCAGGTTTTTGTATACCATTAGCAGGCTGTTGCGGAAGTTGAGGAACGTCTTCCGGGGATTTTCGGCAGACAGGGTAGCTCCGCCCACGTGGTAAACTACCGATTGGGGGATACACATCAGCCTGTAGCCCCGGCATCTGAGGCGCCAGCACATCTCTACCTCTTCCTGGTGGGCGAAGAAGCGGGCGTCCAGTCCTCCTTCCGATTTGTATACGGAGGTACGGATAAGCAGGCAGGCCCCTGTTGCCCAGAGCGTTTCGGCAGGCGTATCGTATTGCCCCCTGTCTTCTTCCGTTACATGCAATACGCGGCCCCGGCAGAAGGGGTAGCCATAGCGGTCGATGTATCCGCCTGCCGCCCCGGCATACTCAAAGTATTGCCTGTTGCGGTAAGACCTTATCTTGGGCTGTACGCAGGCGATGGAGGGGTCGGCATCCATTGCCTTTACCAGGTGGTCGAGCCAGCCGGGCGTTACTTCCACATCGCTGTTGAGCAGCACGGTATACAGGGCGTCTATGCGTTCGAGCGCACGGTTGTAGCCTTCGGCAAACCCGTAGTTGTCGGACAGGCGGATAATGCCTACCTGCGGGAACTTCTCTTCAAGCAGCGGGATGGACTCGTCTGTAGAGCCGTTGTCGGCAACGATTACTTCGGCATATTCGGCCGGCGAGCAGTCAACGACGGAGGGGAGGAATTGTTCCAGCAGCCTTCGGCCGTTCCAGTTCAGTATTACGACAGCTACCTTCTTCATAGCGCCTGGCGTTTATGTTTCCAGCGCCTGTGCGTCCATAGCCAGTAAGCCGGGTTTCTCATGATACATTGTTCCATCATACGGGCGTATTGCTCTGTCAGCCAAAATTCGGGCGTGTCTTTGGGCGATTCGCTCACCAGCCTTACGTCTACCCTGTAGTATCCCCGCTTCACCTTTTGCACATCAAAGAAGACAACCGGCAGGTCGAGTTTGCGGGCCAGATGTTCGGCGCCGGTAAAAAAGGGACTGTCTTGCCCCAGGAACCGCGTCCAGTAATGGATGTTGGCCCTGCTGGGCGTCTGGTCTGCTATGAAAGGCACCACAGAGCGCTGTCCGTTCTTTTCGAGAGAGAACACCTTGCGTACCGCATCCTCCTTGCGGACACAATACGCCCCGAAGCGGGTGCGCAGGTGTATGAACAAACGGTCGAACACCTTGCTTTTCAGCGGGCGGTATATCTGGTAGGGCGTCGGTTCGAACGACAGGCAAACGGAGGTAAACCATTCCCAGTTGCCGTAATGCCCCATATAGCCAATCACGCAGGCGTGTTTGCCCGACGTTAACCGGTCGATAAGCTCCGGGTTCGTCATATGCGCCCGCTTTTTGATTTCGGCGGGCGAGATATGCGCCAGTTTGACCGTCTCTACGATATAGTCGCAGAAGTGATGGTAAAAGGCGCGCTCCAGGCGGCGCAGTTCTTCATCCGTTTTTTCGGGGAAAGAGGCTTTCATATTCCGCCTTACCACCTTCAGGCGGTAACCCGCCGCTTTGTATACCAGTATATATAACAGGTCCGACAACCCGTACAACACCCCGAAAGGAAGGCGTGCATGCAGCGCCACCCATCCGTACACCAGTCTGTAAAGTATATTATTCCACATCGCTTATCCGGTTACACCGTAAGGCCGTTCTGTCTTCATTCCATCCGGCGAGCTTCACGCTTACCGGCTCGTTGATAAGCGCGGCGCGGTAAGGGGCCTCTACCTTTATATAGTTTGCCGTAAACCCGTGCATCAGGTTCCCCCGCCGGGTCTGTTCAAAGAGTACGCCGTACGTCTTGCCTGTATGCTTTTCGTAGAAAGCCTCCAGTTTGCCGTCGGATAGGTCGAGCAGGAGCTTGCTGCGCAGGCGCCTGGTCTGCGGGTTTACGCTGTGGGCTATCTTCAGGGCCTGCGTGCCCGGGCGTTCCGAATAGCTGAAAACGTGCAGCTGCGACAGGTCGAGGCTTTCGATAAAGAGCCGCGCCTCGTCGAAAAGCTCATCCGTCTCGCCCCGCGTACCTACAATCACGTCCACCCCGATAAAGGCATGCGGCATGGCCGACTTTATCTTTTCCACCTTATGGCGGAACAGGGCCGTATCGTATTTCCGTTTCATCAGCTTCAATACCGTATCGCTTCCGCTTTGCAGCGGGATATGGAAATGGGGGGCGAAACGTTTGCTCGCAGCCACAAAGTCTATCACCTCGCCGGTAATCAGGTTCGGCTCGATAGAAGAGATACGGTAGCGGGCGATGCCTTCCACTTCATCCAGGGCACGGAGGAGGGCCGGGAACGTTTCGCCCGTACTCTTGCCGAAGTCGCCTATATTCACGCCCGTCAGCACAATCTCCTTCCCGCCCTGGGCCGCCACTTGGCGGGCCTGGGCCACCAGGCTGGCAACCGTTCCGTTACGGCTTCGCCCGCGGGCAAAAGGAATTGTGCAATAGGTGCAGAAATAATCGCAGCCGTCCTGCACTTTGAGGAAATGCCGCGTACGGTCGTCCGACGAGCACGACGGGGCGAAGCTGCGGATATCCTTTGCGTCCGAAGCGATGACCCTTCCTCCTTCCCCCCGTTTGTGGCCTAAGTCATCCAGGTAAGAAAGGATATCCAGCTTCTGTTCGGAGCCTAACACAAGGTCTACCCCCTCTATCTGCGCCACATCGCCGGGTTTTAACTGGGCGTAGCATCCGGTAACGATCATAAAGGCGTCCGGATGCTGCCTGCCGATGCGGCGGATGGCCTGGCGGCATTTCTTATCGGCCAGCTCGGTTACCGAACAGGTATTCACCACGCATATATCCGCTTTCTCGCCGCTGCGCACCCTGCGCACGCCCTGCCCGGCCAACACTTTACCTATTGCAGAGGTCTCGGCAAAATTTAATTTGCAGCCCAGCGTATAGTAAGCGGCTGTCTTATTCTCGAAAACAGTCCTGTCAATCATCTGTCATAATCCATTGAAAGCGCAAAGTTAGGCAAAAGCGTGTAAGTTCAGGTAGTTTTTAGTTGTTTATCTGCCCGTATCTCCTTATTTTTGCGCAAAAATAAGAATTTTGTGCGATGATAAAAGAGAACTTTATTAAATTATACGAAGATAGCTTCCGCCGGAACTGGAACCTTCCGGCGCTTACCGATTACAGCAAAGAGACTACATTCACCTTCCGGGAAGTAGCCGGCGAAATCGCCCGTATCCATCTCCTGTTCGAAGAGTGCCAGGTGCGGCAGGGCGACAAGATTGCCCTGGTAGGAAAAGACTGCGCGCGCTGGTGTATCGCCTATATGGCTACCGTTACCTATGGGGCGGTTATCGTGCCTATCCTGCAGGACTTCAATCCCAACGATATCCATCATATCATCAACCACTCCGATTCCGCCTTTTTATTCGTGAGCGACAGGATATGGGATTCGCTGGAAGAAGAAAGGATTGAAAGCGTAAGGGGTGTGTTCTCTCTTTCGGATTTCCGCTGCCTCTACCAGCGGAATGACGAAAATATCCGGAAATTGCTGAAGGAACTCGACGAAAGGATGAACCGGAAATATCCCGGCGGCTTCACCGGGCAAGACGTCCGTTATGCCGATATAGACAACGACAAGGTGACGCTGATAAACTATACCTCGGGAACGACCGGATTCAGTAAAGGCGTGATGCTTACGGGCAATAACCTGGCGGGCAATATTACGTATGCGCAAACCCTTGACGTTATCTTCCGGGGCGAACGGATGCTTTGTTTCCTTCCGCTGGCGCATGCATATAGTTGCGCCTTCTATTTCCTCGTCCCGATGGCTTTGGGCGCGCATGTGTATTTCCTTGGCAAAACCCCTTCGCCTAAAATACTGCTGAAAGCTTTCGAAGAGGTAAAGCCCCACCTGATCATCACCGTACCCCTGATATTGGAGAAGATATACAAAAAGATGATCCTTCCGCAGCTAAACAAACGGGCAATGAAGCTGGCCTTGAACATCCCGCTGCTCGACATACGCATCTATTCGCAAATACGCAAACGGCTGGTAGACGCCATGGGCGGAAACTTCAGGGAAGTGATCGTAGGAGGAGCCGCCATGAACCAGGAGGTAACCGATTTCCTGTTCAAAATCAAATTCCCCTTCACCATCGGCTACGGTATGACGGAATGCGCCCCGCTGATCAGCTACGATAATCATAAGGAGTTCATCCCCGGCTCATGCGGGCAGATATTGAAAGGTATCATGGACGTGCGTATCGACTCGGAAGACCCGTACAACACGGTGGGCGAGATACAGGTACGCGGCGAAAACGTGATGAAGGGATACTATAAAAACGAAGAAGCGACAGCCAATGCCTTCACCAAAGACGGCTGGCTTTGCACCGGCGACCTGGGGACAATCAACGAATCCAGACGCATCTTCATACGTGGAAGGAACAAAACGATGATCCTCGGCTCGAGCGGGCAAAATATCTACCCGGAAGAAATAGAATCGAAACTGAACAATCTCCCCTTCGTAATGGAAAGCGTAGTGGTGGAAAAGAACGGGAAACTGGTAGGCCTGGTATACCCCGACTATGATTCGGTAGACGGTACAGGCATTTCGCACCAGGACCTCTCCGCCGTGATGGAACAAAACCGTATCGAACTGAACAAACTCTTAGCCCCCTACGAAAGCGTAGCCCAATTGCAACTCTATCCTACCGAGTTTGAAAAAACACCCAAAAAAAGCATTAAGCGCTATCTTTACGGTAAATACTGAATAGCCCGAAGCCCCGAAGCGCTTTTATGCGTTCATAAACGGCGGGGCCTTACGGTTGCTTTCCTATATACGCCAGGATGCCGCCGTCTACATACAGGATATGCCCGTTTACAAAGTTGGAAGCTTCCGAAGCGAGGAATACGGCGGGGCCTGCCAGGTCTTCGGGAACGCCCCAGCGGGCGGCCGGCGTTTTAGCGATGATAAAGGCGTCGAACGGATGGGCTGAGCCGTCGGGTTGCTTTTCGCGTAAGGGAGCCGTCTGAGGGGTTGCGATATAACCCGGCCCGATACCGTTGCATTGTATGTTGTACGCGCCGTATTCGGAAGCGATGTTGCGGGTAAGCATTTTCAAGCCTCCTTTGGCGGCGGCATAGGCCGATACGGTTTCGCGCCCCAGTTCGCTCATCATCGAGCAGATGTTGATTATCTTACCGCCGCCCTTCTTAATCATAGACGGGATGACAGCCTTGGTCACGATGAACGGGGCATTCAGATCTACATCAATCACCTGGCGGAAATCGGCGGCGCTCATCTCATGCATGGGTATGCGTTTGATGATACCGGCGTTATTCACCAGCATATCAATTACGCCCACTTCGTTTTCTATCTGTTGCACCAATGCGTGTACGGCGTCTTCGTCGGTTACGTCGCATACATATCCGTGCGCTGCGATGCCTGCTTCCTTATAAGCGGCCAGGCCCTTGTCTACAAACGCTTGTTTCAAATCATTGAATACGATGGTTGCTCCTGCTTCAGCCAGCGCCGACGCAATAGCAAAACCAATACCGTAGGAAGCTCCCGTTACGAGAGCTACCTTCCCTTTTAATGAAAAATTCGCCATCATGTGTATTGCTTTTTTAATTGTCTCCTGAAATGTTTCAATTCCTGTGCAATATTATTAAATATTTTCGGAACTTCAGTAA
>JAISXD010000003.1 GCA_031270665.1 Tannerellaceae bacterium
CGGTTACTTTTGCCGGCGGTATCCATCCCTGAACTGTCACTTCAAAAAAAGCAGACAGTTGGGCGTATGTGTCGAACGGTCGGATATCGGCTTTAGCAAGTATTTCCGGGGCTATATCAGGTCACAAGTTAATGTGTTTTTGCATTTAGGCGACATTCCGTAAGGGATGTCGCTTATGGTATTTTATATGATTACCAAATACGTTGATAATTCTATGTATTGCTTTTCCATGACAAACAATTTTTTTAGTACATTTGTAAGAGCCAAAGCGGATTCGGGACTGTTTGAACAAAATTAAATGTATAGTTATGGAAGATATAGAGAACGAAAAGGAAATTGTACGATACGAGAAATATTATTCGGAAGAGGGCTTGGCGGATAAACTCCTCAAGGTTGCCAAAAAGGCGGGAGTGAAAGTTCTTTATGCTGTTTTCCTGTTGTATTATACCTTGTTGGACGATGCGTTTCCGTATAAAGAGAAGGTGATTATTATCGGGGCGTTGGGCTATTTTATTTTTCCTTTTGAATTTATTCCCGATATGATACCTGTTCTGGGGTATACAGACGACCTGTTGGCGTTGGTTTTTGCTATCCGGAAAGTATATGTGCATGTTACCCCTGAAATTAAAGAGTGTTCAAAAGCGCAGGTAAAGAGGATTTTTGGTGAAGTTGACGAAAAAGAATTCAATTTATTCTAATAGATAAATGCTATGGGAATAATTACAATCCTGACGGTAGCGTTGCCCCCATTTCCTCAAACAATCCCGTCGCAGAACGATAATTAATAAAAGCTTATGAAGATTTGGCTAAAACGAACAGGGGTACTTTTCTTGATTCCGGTTGTATGCATCGTATGCATCACAATTCTTTTATACATACCCCCTTTTCAGCACTTCGTGTTGAAGAAGGCTGTCCGTTATGCCGGCGAGGCTTCCGGGATGGAAATCGGCGTTGAGAAAATACGCCTTTCTTTTCCGTTGGATGTATCTGTAAGCGGGATAGAAGTGATAATGCCTCCTTCGGATACCTTACTTACGCTGCAAAATCTTTCCGTTTGCATTAAACCGGCGCCTTTAGTAAGGAAAATAATTGCCGTTGATAAAGTAAGCCTGAACGGTTTAAGCCTGAATACCGGGACATTTATCGATGGAATGAAGATAAAAGGAATTGCCGGGGAATTAGTCGCCCGGGCGTCGGTACGCCTTACCGAAGAAAAAGCCCGGGTGGATGATATTAAACTCTCCCATACGGCTGTTACGCTTTTAATTGATTCTCTTTCGTCGCCCGATAGCGTCCCGGCTCCCATTCGTTGGATATTGGAAATTGAAAAAATAGCATTGGAACAGATTCGTTTCAGCATGCAGATGCCATTGGATACCGATACGTTCCGGCTGGGCGCTTATATCCATGAAGCCGGTTTAACAGCCGGCGAAGTTGATTTAGGGCGCGGGCGGTATACGGCCGGACAGTTTACCTTGTCGGAATCGGCCCTTACTTACGATGGAGACGGTAAAAAGCCGGTTGAGGGTTTAGACCCTATGCATATCGCATTAACGAAGTTGAATATTTCCGTGGCATCCCTGCTATATCACGATAAAGAAATAAATGCCGAGATAAAAAATGTTTCAACAGAAGAACGTTCCGGCCTGGTTATCTCGTCACTCGCAGGAAACGTTCGGAGTGACAGCATACAGATTTCCATTCCCGAATGGCAGCTAAAGACGCCCGGCTCGGAGGTGCAATTGCAGGCAACCATACCCTGGAGCGTCTTAACGAATGTCTCCGAAGGCAATATGCAGGCTCTGTTGACAGCCTCGATAGGCAAACAGGATTTGTTTACATGTATCAAGGGGATGCCGGCCCCTTTTGTTCGTTCGTATCCTGATTTGCCGTTGGGTATCGTAGCTAACGTAGAGGGAAACCTGTCGGCGTTAAATCTTTGCCGGTTGACGGCCGAATTGCCCGGCGCTTTTGTCGCTACCGCTACCGGTAAAGCCGGCGAAGTGAGGGATAATATTCGCCGCTCGGCTGATATCCGTCTGCAGGCGCAAAGCCAAAAGCTCCATTTTGCCCTGGATATTCTTCCTCCCGAACAACGCGGACAATTCAATATACCGCCCGGTATGCGTTTGAACGGCCGGGTAGAATTGAAAGACAGGGAATTTTCGGCCCGTTTATTCCTAACGGAAGCCAAAGCCAGCATACGTGCCGGCGCCCGTTATCATATGGCAAATGAATCCTACCGCGCCTACCTCTCCATTGATAGCCTGGAACCTGTCCGTTTTATGCCGCGTGATTCATTGATGTGGCTGTCTGCCGTTATCGGAATGCAGGGGCAGGGAACGGATGTATTCGGCAACAAAACGCGGATGAACCTCAAAGGAAAGATAGACTCTGTCTGTTATATAAATACAGCCTTACGGAATATTGGTTTGTCCGGCTCATTAAAAGAACATCAGGCGCAGTTTGAGTTGAAAAGCAACGATCCCTTAGCGGTGATGGATATAACCCTCGGCGGAACAATCCGGGAAGAAGAAGTAAATGGTATGTTGATAGCCAATATAGACAGTATCGACTTGTATAGCCTGCATCTGATAACAGATACCTTCTCTACCTCTTTCCAGCTATTTGCCGAAGCGAAAAGCAATCTCCGGGAAAATCATAAAGTAGATATTACGTTGGGAAACTGGGAAATTGCGACAGCCGCCCAACGCTTTAAACCGAAAACGCTAACCCTGCACGCCCAAAGCGCCGCAGATACGACGCGCGTTTCTTTTCACACAGGCGATTTGGAAATTGTACTTACCGGTAATGCCGGCTTGGAGGCAATGGCTGGCCGGCTTGCTGCGATAACCGATACCATAAATAAACAATTGAAAGAAGACTCTACGGTTAATATCGCCGCCTTGCGTCCTTCTTTGCCCGATATGAGCCTGCGGATTCATGCAGAACGAGACAATCCTGTCTATAGCATATTGCAACAGTATGATATGGGTTTCGGCAGGTTTCATGTAGACGCTGCCGCTTCTCCGGAGGAAGGGCTTCGGTTAGACGCCAACCTGTACGCATTGCACAGGGATACATTTCTGATAGATACGGTAAGAGCATCTGTAAGGCCGGATTCCGCCGGATTGATCTATCAGGTAGATGTATTGAAAAACAGGTACCTGCAGCAAACGCCTTTTACAGCTCAACTGAAAGGTTCCGTGAAGCATAAGTATATGGATGCGGAAGCGCTGTACGTAAATAATAAAAATGAAACAGGCCTTTTGGCAGGTATTCGCGGAGTCAAAAAGCCGGATGGTATCCATCTGCAATTTTATCCGGAACAGCAGATACTTGCCTTTTATAAATTCTCGTTGAACCGGGATAATTATATCCGGTTTAAAAATGTGAAAGAGATTGATGCAAACGTAACGTTTACGGGTGCGGATAATGCGTCTTTCCGGTTACATACGGTAGATGAGGGAGGCGATTTTCCGGAGCTACATGCAGAGCTGAGCCAGATAGACCTGCAAACCGTATCAGACGGTTTCCAACTTCCTTCCATGGGCGGGGTATTGAGCGCCGATATGCGTTATGCCCCCAAGAGGGAAACATTTATGGTAGTACTCGACGCCAATGTGGATACCTTTTTGTATGAGAAAGGGAGAGTTGGCGGGCTGATGTTTAATACGGTCTATTTACCGTTGAACAATGACGACCATCAGGTCGACATCCATTTCTCCGGCGACCGGGAAGAAATTGCAACGGCAACGGCCGTTTACCGGGCGGAACAAGAGAATCTGACCGGCGGCCTCACGATTACAAATCTACCCTTGCAAATGCTATCCCCGTTTATTCCGGATAAAATGGCCGCATTGAGCGGGACGCTGAACGGGCAAATGCAACTGGCAGGCCCGGCGCTTTCTCCGCTGATGAACGGAACCGTGAAGTTCGATTCCGGCGCTGTTTATGTGGATATGGCCGCCTCTTCTTTCCGTTTTGACGATAAAGAAATAAAGATAGAGAACAGCATACTCTCCTTCGACAAATATAAGTTATATGCCGCAGGAAGCAACCCGTTTGTGATAGACGGCATAGTAGATTTGACAAATCTGTCACGCATGACGGCCGATTTACGCCTGGGTGGCAGTAAGATGCAATTAGTAGACGCCAAACGAACGCCGGAAAGCCTTGTCTACGGAAAATTATATGCCGATCTGTCGGCTACCCTGAAAGGGCCGGTAAACGCTCTCGACGTGCGGGGCAATATCAAACTGCTGGGAGGCACAAATCTTACGTATGTAATGACAGAGACGGCATTAACCGTGCAAGACCGTTTGAAAGACCTCGTCGCCTTTACTTCTTTTGCCGATACGTTAATCCGTATGCGGCGGCGGCAGGCGCTGCCCCTGGGCGGAATGAACATGTCTATGCTATTGCAAATCGAACCGGCTGTGCAGTTGAGGGTTGATTTATCCCCCGACCGGTCGAGCTATGCAGAAGCCGTGGGCGGCGGCGGCCTTTCGTTTCAATACACATCGTGGGGAAATATGTTTCTGAACGGGCGGTATACTTTTTCCGAAGGAAATGTAAATTATGCTTTACCTGTTATACCGTTAAAGAAGTTCCATATAGAACAAGGCAGTTATGTTCAATGGGATGGCGACATGATGAATCCCCAGTTAAATATTAAGGCAATCGAACGCATGCGGGCCTCGGCCGCTACCGGAGGGGCTTCGCCCGGCATGGTAAATTTCGATGCAGGCTTAACGATTCAAGACCGTTTGAATAGTATGAAATTGGAGTTTTTACTGGCTGCCCCCGACAACAGGGATATCCAGAACGAATTGGTTGCGATGGGGCCGGAAGAACGTTCGAAGGTGGCATTGGCAATGATGGCTACCGGCAGGTATATTTACGGCGGCGGAACGGGGGGCATGAACTTGGATGTAAACGGTGCGCTGAATAGCTTCCTTACAAGCGAAATTAATAATATCGCCGGCGGCGCCCTCAAAACGGTAAATCTCTCGTTCGGCATGGAAACGTATGACGACCGGGGAGATACCAAACGGGATTTTTCGTTTCAGTTTGCCAAGCGTTTTTATAACGACCGTATCAGCGTGATGGTAGGAGGAAAAGTATCAACAAGCGATGTGCAGGAAACAGAGCCATTCCTCGACAATGTTTCGGCCGAATACCGGTTAGACCCTTCGGGGGCGAAGAACGTGAAAATATTCCATGAACGGAATTACGAAAGTTTACTGGAGGGTGAAATAACAAAAACAGGGGCCGGTATTGTGTTTCGCAAGAAAGTACGTTGGCTGCGTGAATTATTTGATTTTAAAAAGAAGAAGACGGCATCTGTATCGAGCGATGAATAAATACGACATAAAAATAACGTCCGGTATATGGATATTTCTCCTGTTAGCCGCTTGTTCTACCACGAAGAACCTGCCTGAAGGAGAAGTATTGTATACAGGTATCAAAGCGATAGAAGTAATCTCCCCCAAGCAGACGAAAGCAATGGATAGCGCTATGGAAGAGATAGAGTCGGCCTTGTCATATCCTCCCAATAATGCGCTGTTTGGCAGTTCCTCCGGGCGTTATCCTTTTCCGGCCGGCTTATGGGTATACAATGCGTTTGTCAATAAAAAGGGAGGAATACATAAATGGATTTTCGATACGTTTGCGGCCAGGCCCGTTTTTATAAGCGCGGTGAATCCGGAGGTACGCGCCGCCGTAGCCCGTAACCTGTTGCGTGAAAATGGTTATTTCGACGGGACATGCGCTTATGAAATAATTCCCGAAAAGAACCTCCGGAAGGCAAAAGTTTCGTATACGCTCGAAATGAACCATGCCTATACCTATGACAGTATCCGGTATATGCGTATGAGGCATTATGCCGATACGCTTCTTAAGGCGAATGACGACAAGAGCCTGCTGCATAAAGGGGATAATTTTAATGTCGTAAAGCTGGAAGCCGAACGCCAACGGATTGCCGCATTGCTCCGGGATAATGGGTTCTATTATTTCCGCCCGGATTTTATTGTTTATGACGCCGATACCCTTTTGTCGCCCGGTAAAGTCCGGCTGAGGGTGCGGCGTAAAGACGGTTTGCCGCTTAATGCCTTACGTCCGTTCCGCATAGGGAGTATGTCGGTCCATATCAGAGGGTTTGATACCGGTTTGCCTGTCGATTCGGTTACCTATAAAGACTTAACGATTTACCACCAGGGTAAGTTACGTATACAGCCGCGCGTATTGTACGGGCGGTTCACCTTTAAGCCGGGCGATTTATACAGGCAGGAAGAACAACAGCGTACACAAACGGGAATCTCCCGCCTGGAAGCGTTCAGTTATACCGAATTTCACTATTCTGAGCGCGATACCGCCCTTAGGAGCAGGAATGACTTATTGGATGTGCGTATACATACAGCCTATGACTTACCTTATGATGGAGAATTTGAAGTGAATCTAACAACTAAAAGCAACAGCTATACCGGCCCGGGAGCTATTTTCGGGCTTACCCGCCGGAATGCTTTCCGCGGTGGAGAATTAATAGGCCTGCAATTGCATGGTTCCTATGAATGGCAGACGGGCGCGCGTACGGAGAAGTCGTCAAAGATTAACAGTTATGAATTGGGGCTGAGTTCTACGCTTACACTTCCGTTTATTTTGTTTCCCGGATTTATGTATCGTGATCTGGCCCGGCCGTCCGCTACTGCTTTCCGTCTGAGTGCGGATTTGATGAACAGGGCCAGGTTCTTTAAGATGGTATCGTTTGGCGGAAGTATGGCGTATGAGTTCAGGCCTGCAAGTACAACGAAACATTCAATAACGCCTTTCCGGCTTACCTATAATAAAATGCACCCGACGGCGCTTTTTGATAGTATAGCCGATGTAAATAAAAGCCTTTATGTAAGTTTGCAAGACCAGTTTATCCCGGCTATGAGCTATACGTTTACGTATGATAATACGGCTCTTGGCAAGCGAAACCTGTTCTGGTGGGAAACAACCGTTACCCAATCGGGGAATATCCTGAACGGGCTGTATGCTCTTACCGGTAAAGGTTTTAATAAGAAGGATAAGGCCATTTTCGGGAATCGTTTTTCGCAGTTTATTAAAGGAGCGAGCGAAGTGCGCTACACGCGCCGCATAGACCGCAACAACCGCATTGTCGGCCGCTTAGGGCTGGGGGCTATCTATAGTTATGGCAATGCCCTTTCAGCTCCTTATAGCGAACAGTTCTATGTGGGAGGCGCCAATAGTATCCGTGCCTTCACAATCCGCAGTATCGGCCCCGGACGGTATGTGGCTCCCTTGCGCCCGGACGGAACCGTTCGCCCCTATGCTTATATAGACCGCACGGGCGATTTGAAATTGGAAGCCAACCTTGAATATCGTTTTAAAATAGTGGGAGAGCTGAACGGCGCCGTCTTCTTTGACAGCGGAGGCGTCTGGACGGTCCGTGCAGACGATGACCGTCCCGGCGGACAGGTAAAGGCAGCCCGTTTTTTTACTGATTTGGCAACCGGTACGGGGATAGGGCTGCGTTACGACCTTTCTTTCCTTGTTGCGCGGTTCGATTTTGGTTTAGCGCTGCACGTACCTTACGATACCGGCCGAAGCGGCTATTTTAATATCAATCCCTTTAAAAAGGAGCAGGGCAGGGCGTGGCATTTAGCCATCGGCTATCCTTTTTAATCAGATCTGCGCCGCTGCATGGCTTATGATGTCGAGGCATAGGTTCGTGGTTATGTCATGCCTGTCTAATGTGGGGTTCAGTTCTACGATATCCATTGATTTTACCAGGTTGGTTGATAAGATGGAGTCTACAAAGCCGTAGAACTCTTCCGGCGTCAATCCTTCCGGCACGGGAGTTCCTGTTCCGGGCGCATAATACGGGTCGATGCTGTCTACATCAATGCTGAAATGTATATTCCGTATCTTCCGGGCTTTTAATTTTGCCCGGATATCTCCGGCCACATATCCGATACCTTTTGTACGGATGATGTCCATCGGGTAGACGCTTAATTTTTCCCGGTTAATCAAATGAAGCTCTCCTTCATCCAGGCTGCGCGTCCCCACAAGAAATACGTTTTGGGGATGTACTTTGTTGCCGGGGGCATATACGTTTACCAGTTCTTCGTGCCCCATTCCCATCAGGGCGCTTAGCGGCATTCCGTGTATGTTTCCGCTGGGTGACGTTTCGGATGTGTTAATGTCTCCATGCGCGTCCAGCCATATGATACCGAAATCGTCAAAGCATTTTCCCACGCCCGAGGCGCTTCCCAATCCCAATGAATGGTCGCCGCCAATCACCAGCGGGAAAGCTCCTCCGCGGAGCGTATCATATACAAGTTCCGCCAGGTTATTATTTACCTCTACGATTGTATCGAGGTATTTCAGGCCATTCCCGCCGGCAAACTTTTCCGTTTCCGATACGGGAGGTACGTACAGGTTGCCCAGGTCGAAAGCGCGATGCCCTTGTTTGCGGATGATATCCATCAGCCCTCTTTCCCTTAAATAGTTGGGTGCCTGTTCTACTCCTGTGCAGTCGCATCCTAAATTCAGTGGGACGCCTATCACGTTTACTTTCATATCTCGCTGAATGTTCGTTTTATAATACCGATGGCTTCCATCATTTGCTCTTCTGTGATGATAAGCGGAGGGGTGAAGCGTATGATGTGCTCGTGAGTAGGTTTGGCTATCAGCCCGTTTTCTTTTAAAGCAAGGCAAATATCCCAAGCCGTTTTACCGTTCCGGGGTTCGGTTACGATGGCGTTTAACAGCCCTTTACCCCTTATGCATTTTATCATGGGATTAGCTGCCTTTTCCATTTCCCGGCGGAAAAGGGTTCCCATAGCGTAGGCGTTTTCAGGCAGTTTTTCTTCTTTCACTATTTCCAGGGCAGCTATCCCTACCCGGGCTGCCAGCGGATTTCCTCCAAAGGTAGACCCATGTTCGCCCGGCGCAATCGTCAGCATGATAGCATCGTTGGTCAGGACGGCAGAGAGGGGGGTTACGCCGCCCGACAAGGCTTTGCCGAGGATAAGTATGTCCGGGCGTACATGTTCATAGTCGCAGGCGAGTAATTTCCCCGTCCGCCCGATACCGGACTGTATTTCGTCTGCCATGAACAGCACATTATGGGTGCGGCACAAATGATAGCAGGTTTGCAGATATCCGTCATCGGGAACCACCACGCCGGCTTCTCCCTGAACCGGCTCCACAAGGAAGCCTGCAATGGTGGGATCGTTCAATACATTGGCTAACGCAGGGGCGTCGTTGTAGGGTATTTTGATAAACCCCGGCGTGTACGGCCCGAAACCGGCAAAAGAAGAAGGGTCTGTACTCATGGAAATAATCGTGATTGTACGCCCGTGAAAATTCTCGCCGCAGACTACTATTTTGGCCTCTCCGGTGGGAATGCCCTTTCTATGGTATCCCCACCGGCGGCAGAGTTTCAGCGCCGTTTCTACCGCTTCCGCGCCGCTGTTCATCGGAAGTAATTTGTCATATCCGAAAAAGCGGCAAACGTATTCCATGTATTCGCCTAAAATGCCGGAATAAAACGCTCTTGATACAAGCGTAAGTTTATCGGCCTGCTCTTTTAGAGCGCGTATGATTTTCGGGTGGCAATGCCCTTGCCCCAGGGCGGAATAACCGGACAGGAAATCGAAATAACGCTTCCCTTCCACATCCCATACAAAAACGCCTTTCCCTCTTTCCAGCACCACGGGCAGCGGGTGGTAATTATGCGCCCCGTATGTTTCTTCACGATTCATGTATTCTTCAGCTGTCATACAGAGATTCCGTTTGGTTTCCCTATTCTTGAGCCTCCAGGTGGTTCTTCAGGGGATTTGTGTACATTTCGAGTATTTTGGTGCGGAGAAAGTTTTCATCCTTGTCGGGAATAACTATTTTGTCGAGCTGGCCTTGCAGATAGCGTTCAAACTGTTTTTTGTCTTTCAGCCCGTAATTGCTTCCGAAGCGGCTGGTATTGGTAAGCAGGTCGTAAGCTACGTAGTTGCATGGGTAGAAACGGTAATGCTTGTATATCTCTTTATCAATAATGGCGGCTACACTTGTATAGAAGTCGCTTTTCTCCATGTCTTTGTCCAATTTTGCCAGTTGGGGGTTGATGGGAGAGGCGATGGTGAAATGAACCCGCCCTTTATTGTTCAGGATACCCGTCTCCATAGCCAGCAAATCGTCCCGTTTGCTTTTAATAAATTCGGGATTGTCGCGCTTCTGCTGAAATTCTTTTGCTTTCAGGAAATCGCACGGGTCAAATTCGTAGGAGATAGCAACCGGCACGATATTTAATTCCATCAGGTTAGACCGGATCTCTTTATCGCCACCCATGTTCAGCATTTTCAGGATACTTGTCTGGGTCTTGTCGTTCGAATCTTTGGCGCGTCCTTCGCGTTGGGCAATCCAGACGGATTCGTTGGTCTCTTTTATCGTATGATGGATATAGGCAGACAGTTGGACGCTGGCCAGTAATTGTTGCCGTCCTGCTACGCTGCGTTTAACGATAAAACTGTTGTTCAGCCTTACAAGCGTTTTTATCCAGGGGCCAATCAGCAGGTTATCGCCAATGGCTACCTGCGTCATGCCATATCCGATGTCGTACAGCATAATATTGAGAAAAGCGGCGTCTAATACGATATCGCGATGGTTCGAAATAAATGTGCAGGGAACGAGTCCTTCGGGAAGGCGGCTTCTGCCCGAAATGGTTAACGAAAAAGTAGTGTTTTTCGCCACTGTCATTACGATATCATAGGCTAAGGAAGATTTAAAATCTTCTTTTGTTTGGAATGAACGTATCAGGTTGGAAAATTCATCCCAATTCAAATCCGGTTTTATGTAACGGAACGCACGCTGAAAATCTTCGTTTACTACCAACTCTTCAATTGCGCCTTTTATCTCGTCATTTGCTAATGGGCGGATATCGTCAAAATTGTGAATTCTTTTTTCATTGTCCATGGTAAACTAATTTAATTCGTTTTCAATAATGTCAGTCATCACATCTTTTATATCCAGTCCTGCCGCCCGTACCTGTTGCGGAATAAAACTGGCCGAAGTCATGCCGGGCGTTGTATTCACTTCCAGCAAGACGGGTTCGCCGCCGGGCGGGATGATATAGTCTACCCTTATCAGCCCTTTGGCTCCGAGTATGTCGTATAGCTGTAATGTTGTCTGCTGTATTTCTTCTGCTACGGCAGCCGGTAGGCGGGCCGGGGTTATTTCGTCGGACGCTCCGTTGTATTTCGCGTCGAAATCGAAAAAATCGTTTTTTGTTACCACTTCGGTAAGAGGGAATACCACTTCTTTTCCTTTTACTTTATAGCATCCGCAGGTTACTTCCGTTCCGGCAATGAAACGTTCTATAATCGCTTCTTTTCCTTCCGATAGAGCCTTTTCTATGGCTGGGCGGAGCTGGGTGGCCTCTTTTACTTTCGTAACCCCGAAGCTGCTGCCTCCGTCATTCGGTTTAACAAATACCGGAAGGCCTAAACGGGAGATGATTTCCTCGTCGCCGGCCGGTTCGCCTTTCCTTAGGCGAATGGAATCGGCTACCCTGACGCCGAAGTTACGCAGGTAGTTATTGCATGTATACTTATTGAATGTTAATGCGCTGGCTAATACGTCACACGTAGAGTAGGGGATACCCGTCAGTTCAAAATAGCCTTGCAACAGTCCGTTTTCCCCGGGCGTCCCGTGGATGGTAATATAAGCAAAGTCAAAGCGTTTAGCCGCCTGCCCTTCCGTAAAGCTGAAATCATTCTTATTGATAGCCGCCCGTTCTCCGCCGGGAAGGATCGCATACCATTCATCACGCTTTATGATAACAAGGTAAAGGGCATACCTGTCTTTGTCTATAAAGGAATAAATTCCTTCGGCGCTTTTTAGGGAAACTACTGCTTCGGATGAGTCTCCTCCTGCTATTATGGCAATAATTTTTTTCATGAATTATGATTCGTTAGAATTTGCGTACGTTCGCCACTTGTCTGTTAATTGCTCCATATCACCGGGAAGTTCGGAGTCGAAAAACATTTCTTCCCCGCTTGCCGGATGAACAAACCCCAATGTTTTTGCATGTAAAGCATGGCGCGGGCAAATCTCAAAACAATTATGTATAAACTGTTTGTATTTAGCCGAATTTTTGCCTTTGAGGATGAGGTCTCCGCCATAACGGATATCGTTGAACAACGGATGGCCGATGTGTTTCATATGAACGCGTATCTGGTGCGTCCTTCCTGTTTCGAGGCGGCATTTTACCAAGCTTACATACCCCAGCCTTTCAATCACCTGATAATGTGTGACAGCCGGCTTGCCTTGGTCTCCTTCGGGAAAAACGGTCATTAGCAAGCGGTCATAAGGATCGCGGCCTATATGGCCTTCTATACGGCCTTCATCGTCTTTTACGATACCCCATACTAACGCACGGTATTCGCGTTTGGTTGTTTTGTTATAGAATTGAAGGCAGAGATTGGTTCTTGCATCCGCCGTTTTGGCTACCACAAGCAGGCCGGATGTATCTTTGTCTATCCGGTGCACCAGTCCGAAATTTGAATCATTGGGGTCAAAATCCGTATGGTCCTTCAGATAATAAGCCAGCGCATTAACCAATGTCCCCGTATAATTGCCGAAACCGGGATGAACCACTAAGCCTGCGGGTTTATTTACCACCAGCAGATCATCGTCTTCATAGCTAATAGCTAATGGAATATCTTCGGGGATAATTTCAAACGCATGCCGCGGGCGAGACATGACAATCGAGATAATGTCGAGCGGCTTTACCCTGTAATTGCTTTTCACCGGTTTGTCATTTGCCAGAATACAGCCGGCCTCGGCTGCATTCTGGATACGGTTGCGGCTTGAAGCAGCCATCCGGTCCGACAGGAATTTATCTACCCGTAAGAGGGTTTGCCCCCTGTCGGCTACAAAACGGAAATGCTCATGCCACTGCGGCGTCTCTTCTTTATTTTCCACAGGCTTTTTTAGGCCTTCGCCCTCTTGTTCATCGTCCCAGTTATCAAGGAAATTAGTCATAGTTCCGAATTAATTGTTGTCTCTTTCAAACCATTCTTCGTTTCCGCCTATCGTTTCTGCCGGAAGAGGCGCAGGCGGCGTTTCGTCATAAAAAAAGGAATCATCCGGGAACATCGGCGTTTCGCCATTACTGATTTTTAACACGAGCGGAGCCGATAATTGTACCATTTCGCCCCGGCTGAGCAACCGGCCGTGTAATTCAACGCCTATTGCCAGGTCTTTATAAACGCCCGGTACATAGATCGTTTCTATTTTTTCAAATCCGCGCGCTTTCAGTTGGGCATAGGCCTGCCGGTAAGACAAATCTTCCACTTCCGGTATTTCCGCCATCTGGGAAGTCATGGCATTTACGGTGATAAAAACAATCCGCCCTTCTTTTACCCTGGAGCCTGCCGCCGGCGTTATTTCTACGATAGCGCCCGGTTTGGCGCTTTTCGAAAAGACCGAGTCGATAACGGAATAGTGCAGCCTGTTATTGCTGAAGAACGGAATAGCCTCGTCCATTTTAAGCCCTTTCACATCCGGTACAATGACTGCCTTGTTATGGAGCGTGTAGCTGTCTATCCATTTCAATGTGCCATAAAGGATGGCGCATGAAGCAACGATAGCTGTTAGTATTGTTACTGCAAATGGGTTCCTGATCATTCTTTGTAAGTAATCCTTCATTACCTTGTCTATTTAGCTTGGCTCAAAAGTAGGAAAAAAACATAAATATAGAAACGATTCCTGTAAAGATAAGGTGTAAAAACAAAGAAAGTAAAGGTTTTTATAAAAAGCCTTTACTTTCTTTATGATTTTTTATAACCGGATATTATCCGTTATATTCATCGGAAACGGTCAGTTTGCCCCTTCCTTTCGCCCGGCGCGAAGCCAATACTCTGCGGCCGTTGGCTGTAGCCATTCTGGTACGGAAGCCGTGTTTGTTCTTTCTTTTCCTGTTAGAAGGTTGGAATGTTCTTTTCATCTTGCTTTTATGTTGTTTTATTATTATTGCACGATTCGGGTTGCAAAGATAAATCCTTTTTTTTAATAAACAAACAGATAGAAAGAATTTTAAAATTCGATATGGGAGGGGCCGTCCGTCTCATATTTGTCGCAATAATTCTCCAGGTTATGGATGAACATCTGCTGTTTTTTGATAAAGTTTGCCGTTAGGCCGTAGTTTGACCGGGTGATCAAAACGGAGAACTTTTTAAGTGATTCCAGCCATTTTCTGTAAATAATGTTTTCATGGGTTTCATATTCGAAGGCAGGGTATACCGGATTATACCAAATCATGGTTGTTATGGCGTCTTTATAACTCATCTGTATGATGTTCGTATCAATACTTATGCTTGAAAGGTACGAATACGTATTGGAGTCTGCGTCATTTCTCCCTTTCCGGAAGACCGGTTCCAGATGGGCGATAAGATCATACAATTCGTCTTTAAACAACGCCAGTTCGTCCGTTGAAATAAGTCCCCTTTTATAATAATACTGAATGTCTCTGATCAGGTTTAAGAAAAAGTTCGGGTCTAAGATGAGGTCGGAATGGTTGTATTCGAAAGCAACGCTTATCAGTTTCTTGCGTATGGCCGTTATCCGTTCCGGGATTTGCAGATCTGAAAAAGAAAAATGGATCGGAAGGTCGCTCATTTGATAAATCCAGCTATAATAATAGAACTTAAACAGGTTGTCGTATTTCAGTATGAAGAAAATATGATACTTATTTAATGACACGATCGACCGGTACGCCTGTATGTCTTTTAAATATGTTTTTTTAAGATGATAATAAACATCCAGTCTTTCTACAATAAAATCTTCCGCAGAAGACAGGTTGAACTTTACCTCTGTGTTTTTACAGGCAGCCCTGCCGTCGTTTTTTATGATATTATCCAACGAAAAGTCCAGCTCTGCCGACAGTTTGGCCAATTCGCTAAAGGTAAAAGGTATATTTCCCTTAATCCTTCTGTAGGCAGAATCTTTGTTTATATCCAGCTTGTCCATTAAATAAACAACCGGTTTTATATTTGGGGGAATTCTGTCAATGATAGCATCGACGATATCCCTGTTTGTGTTTTTTTTCATGTATTTTATGATTTACCGCAATATACAGTTTTTTTTACAAAAAACCGCCTGTTAGTGTATGTTTTTTCAGGCAAAAACATATATTAACAATAGGATTACATATAGATGCGCATTTATTTATATATTTCGCCCCTGATTACTACATGTGTCTTTAATTAACAAACGGTTATGAAAATAAAAAACGATTTACCCGTGAAGGCTGCCTGTCTTTTCTCTTTCGTATGCTTTTTATTTGCCGGCGCCGGCGCTGTAAGTGGGCAGGAATATCATTCCGGCGATAAAGCCGCTTTGAAAGCGTTCCTTACGCAGCCTTCGCAAGATGCGGGAAAAGCGAATTGGGAGCAATTTCTTTCTTACGAAAAGGAGCCCCTGTGGGACAGCAGGGAAGATTGGGTGAAAGAGACAGGCGTAGTATGGAATAATGCTTCCCCCAAAAGGATAACGCAGATAAACTGGGAAAAGAAAAGGATAGCGGGCCGCCTGGATGTGTCGGCTTGTACGGAATTGACCTCGCTGTTTTGTTACGATAATGCGCTCACTTCTTTAACGGCCGCCGACCTTTCCCGGTTGGCTACGATCGAATGTTTTGCAAATAAGCTGGAACGGTTAGACTTGTCCGGCCTTTCCTCTTTGAAAAGGTTGGTTTGTAATGATAATCAGTTAAAGGCTCTGGATGTTTCGGGGCTGCCCGCATTGACGAGTCTGCAATGCTATAATAATTTACTGGAAAGGATAGACCTCTCTTCGCCGGTAAATTTGTATTTGCTGGATATCCGCAACAATCAGTTGAGGTCGCTGGACGTTAGGAGCCTGGAAAGATTGGAACGGTTGATGTGCAGCCATAACAAACTGGAGCAGTTGAATGTTTTTCCGTTACAGACGCTTTATGAACTGGATTGTTCGGACAACCGGTTGGAAGAAATCGAAATATCGGAACGAACGAAGCTGGATAAAGTAGATTGTTCGAATAACAGGCTGAAGGAACTGGTTACATCCGGTTGGGAATATTTAACGGAATTGCTGTGTTCCTCCAATCATCTTACCTCACTGGATTTGTCTGGTTCCCCGTATCTCACAAGGCTGAATTGCGCATCCAACCGCCTGGAGTCATTGAATATTATCAAACAGTATGAATTACTCTTCCTGGATTGTTCGGCCAATAAGTTAACCTCCATAGACCTTTCGGAAAACCAAAAACTGGAAGAGTTGTATATTTTCAATAATGAACTGCCCGATATAAAGTTGGATGGCCTGCAAAAGATATGGAAAATGCACTGTTACGGAAATCATTTACCTTTATCGAAGCTGCCCGACGCCCAGGGCTTGGTATTTTATGAATATATTTACGCTCCGCAACAGGATATAGACGGCGGGGCTACAACCAATGGCATAATCGACCTGCAGAATCAGTTGCGCAATGATAAGACGGTATTCGGATGGTATGTTAAGGATGACTTACAAACGGCGTTGACGGATATAATAAACGAAAACGGTATTTTCAGGATACCCGCCACGTATACAGGTAAGACGTTGATTTGCCGGATAACAAATGCCGATTTGCCCGCTACTACGCTTTATCCGCTGATCTATAAAATTTACATCAAAAGCTCTACCGTAGCAACCGGTACGGCAACAGAATCCGCCGCCGCCCTTTACCGGCAGGCCGGCACATTATATATAAAATTAACCCGGCAAGACGAACTCCGTATCTATACCCCCGCCGGCACGTTATACCTGCGCCGAACGCTTTCGGCCGGCGTGCATGGCTTCGCATTGCCAAAAGGAATATGGCTGATAGCTTTACAGGAAGAAACCTTCAAAACGGCCATGTAAAATAAGCAGCAAGATGTTTTGTCATTTTGTCATTTTATCCCCTCCCCTCCTCGCTTATTTGTACGCCAGTTCGGGATACCTTTCCACAACGCGCTGCATTTGGCACCTGCCTTTTGATAAAATGACCAGAAAAGAATGATAGGACAAACTATATGCGCGCCGACTAATCTTACACAGATACAAAATATAGCCAAAAAGAGCGATTGGCTGTCTGTTTGCTCACTGAAAACAGCGGGTGAAAAAGACTGTTCTGTCGCCATTCCGGGCCTTTTAAAGTCATTTTTCCGGGCGTTTCCGGGCCTTCCGGTTTTTCAGTATGACGTCTTTGCCAAACCATTACGGTGCTTTTGCAAAGACGCCACAATGCTTTTGCAAAAGCATCATACTCCTTTCCCCAAGTCTCCGCCATGTTTTCCCGGAGCCCTCCCGCATAGCAGCCGCTACAGGCTCATTTTATTACGACAACAACCGGAATCGCCCTTCGCTCTTCCCCTTATCTGTACAAAACACCCGTTAGCCGGAAACGCAAATTCCTTAAAATCTGTCAGCCAATAAGCCTTGACGGAAGCATATTGTAATACGGCCTTACCTCCCTTCTTCTTGATCGGAATTAGTGAAAAAAGATCAAAAAGATTATTTTTATTAATTTATTATTGTAAATTTGCATAAAGGGGACTAAGACTTGTATTTAATTTCTCAAACCTTATGTTATGATTAGCTTGTTTTGTTTAAATAGATATCATTCCAATGATAAGAAGGAGGTCGAATTCGACCCGGTGTTCAGGTACGGAGAGATAAAGATAGGTGATTTTATTTTAAATACCAGCATGGTTTACAATCATCTACTTTTTCTCAGAGAGGGATTGATCAGGATGGATTGCGATGAGTTTTACGGCAGGGAACTGTTCGGGGAGCAATGCATACTGATACCTAAGGGGGCCAATGTGTCGCTTACCGTTTTGCAGCCGGGCGCGTTGCTGGTGTTCATTTTTGATATGCTGAAAAATCCATTCGAGAGTTATGTCCTGCAATCTTACCAAACGGTTCAGGCTGCAACGAGTTATACTTTTGCGCCCGTACCCATCAGGGAACCGCTGAACTCTTACCTGGAACTTATCCTGTATTATAAGGATAGGGGTATCGAGCATAAACAACTGTACGAGATTAAAGAAAAAGAACTCTTTTTGCTCCTCCATTCATGTTATACGCAGGAAGAAGTAGTTGCTTTATTGCATCCGCTTATCGGCATGTCTGATTTTAAAAATTTCATCATTAAAAACTATCCTAAAGTAAGAAATGTTGCCGAGTTGGTACGTCTTTCGGGGATGGGAAGGACGGCTTTCGACTATACTTTTCGCAATGTATTCGGTACTTCGGCCAGGCAATGGATGCTTGCAAAAATAGCCAAGCAGGTAGAATATAAAGCGCTCGAACCCGATATCACCATCAAAGACCTCATCAAGGAATTTAAGTTTGATTCGGCTTCTCATTTTAATCGTTTTTGCCGCAAACAATTTGGTTGTACACCCGGAGAATTGATAAAAAAATCAGCGAAACGTTATTTTATTTGAATATTTATTCATATTTGGTGATTTTGCAAACACTATCGGCGATTTTGACAATATTCATATGGGAAAATATATTTACGTTTGCCATATGAAAAATTATTATACAGAAAAATAACCGGTTTAGTGCAGAAAAAGACGAAAAAGTGAGAGGATTTAGGTATTTTATTGTAGTTCAAAAAAAAAGTATGATTTGCAATAAAATTAATCAGATAAAAAAAGAAAGATGAGACGAACTTTGGTGTTAATTAGTGTGGCGTTAGTTATATTCTGTTCTGGTAAGAGTCAGAATATTGCTGTAAAATCTAACATTTTATACGATGCTACCAGTACCCTGAATTTGGGATTGGAAATCGGCCTGACTCCAAAGTGGACGTTGGAGTTGCCTGTTAATTATAATCCGTGGAGTTTCTCAGACAGTTCAAAAATAAAGCATTGGGCTATTCAGCCCGAGGCGCGTTATTGGTTTTGCGAAAAATTCAACGGACATTTTCTGGGTATACACGGGCTGGTAGGAGGATATAATGTGGGTGGCATTGATATGTTCGGACTGAAAGAGCATCGCTACGAAGGGAATATGTATGGAGGCGGCCTGTCGTATGGCTACCAATGGATACTGAACAACCGTTGGAGCATGGAAGTTACGGTGGGCGCGGGCTATGTGTATCTTGAACATAATAAATACCGCTGCGGCAAAT
Source organism: Tannerellaceae bacterium (assembly GCA_031270665.1). Taxonomy (GTDB): domain Bacteria; phylum Bacteroidota; class Bacteroidia; order Bacteroidales; family Tannerellaceae; genus DFXE01. The sequence goes on from JAISXD010000003.1 coordinate 19,211, forward strand.
GCGAAAGCAAGATAAAGAATCCGGACAGGCCCGCCGACGATATGTTTACCAAAAGCTGGATTGGCCCTACCAAAGCGGGTATAAGCATCATCTATGTCATTAAATGAGAGGGGGAAGCAAGGAAATGAAAAAGATATATACGACAGGCATGGCGCTTTGGGCCGGATTACTGGTTACGGCAACCTTCGATGTGCATGCGCAAACGGAGGCGCTGATTTTCGACGGGCAAATCCCGGTAAAAATACAACGCTTGCGCCAGGCGGAAGATTCCGTACAGCTGGTGATGGATATAGACCTGGCGAACGTGAAAATCGGCACGGAGCGCTCGCTTGTGCTTACGCCCGTATTGGTGTCGCCGCAGGGGCGCGAAGTAAAGATGAAGAGCGTCATGCTAAACGGCCGGCGCCGCCATAAAGCCTTCATGCGCGAAATGGCATTGAACGGCTGGGAGCGCGAAGCGAAGGATACGCATTACGATGTGATACCCCTTACGGGCGAAAACCGCACGACGCACCGTTATACGCAAGCGGTTGTTTTCGAGAGCTGGATGCGCGAAGCGCGGATGGATATAGAAACAGACTTATGCGGTTGCGCGGCGGGGAGCGTACAACAGACGGCTTCCGAAAAAGTGGCCAACCGCATCGTGCTCGAAGGGGCGAAAGAATACCGCACCCTGCCCAATGTGGCGTATGTCCGCCCGGAAGCGGAACAGGTAAAAGCGCGCAGCGAATCGGCCGACGTATTCCTCGATTTCCCGGTAGCCCGTACGGAAATTAACCCGGGCTTCGGCAACAACCCCCGCGAACTGGCTAAGATAGAACAAATAATGAACGAGATACGTAC
>JAISXD010000014.1 GCA_031270665.1 Tannerellaceae bacterium
GGTTTATCCGTATTGCATTTTACCGTTATGGTTTCGCTAAAGAATCCACTCTCTTTAGGCGACATTTCTATGCCTACCTGTAAGCTCTCTCCTTTTCCTGCCGGGTGTTTATCAAATTGGGCTTTGGCGCATCCGCAGGTGGTAGTTGTTCCCAGAATAACCAATGGATAGTCTCCCCTGTTTGTTATGTTGAACGAAGCTTTTCTTTGTTCGGTCTTAGGGAACTTTCCCATATCCGCTTCCGTTACGTCGGCTTCCGCTATCGTCTTCGCCTGGTTATTGCCCGGCATTTCTTTTCCGGTAATTTGCTTTACGTATAAATCTCTTACTGCTAAATTATGTACCGGGTTTCCTATTACCGCCACTTTATTGTCTTTATCTAACAGGAAGGTTTGGAACGTGATGTCGGACGGGAATTGATTCAGCCTGTTCAGTTTGTCTTCTTTATCTATGCAAACCGGAAGATCAAATTTATCCACCTTCAATAAATAATTTATCTCTTTAGGGTCTTTTGCGTGGAAGAAAAAGAGGAAAGGTACTGTTCCGCCTGTTATGGAATCCGTATAGGCTATCAATTCTTTCCATTTATGAAGTTGCAACTTGCAACCGGTGCAACCGGTGGAATCGACATATACCAATACCTTATAACCGGATTCGGGCATTTGATAAGCTACCGTATCGGTAAGATACCGGGTAAATATCATCTCATGGGGAAATGTTATTTCTCTCCCCTGCCATTCGGTAACCAAACGGGCCAAGCGTTTTTTACCGGTTTCTTTACAACCAAACAGCATGGCTAAAGCCAGCATTGATAATATCAACTGTTTCATAATAGACATAAAGCGCAAAAAAATCCCGGTATATCAGCGATTTTGTCCGCATCTGATCTGTTGTTTATTTCTTTTCTTTTCATTTTATTTCCAGATTTGTTTTCCTTCCTCATAAGTAAATATCCGCTCCTGTACGCTCCGGCTGTGATTTTTCAGGTACAGCAGCCGGCCTGCCGGAACATTTTGATAAAACAGCGAGTCGGAAGCGTTTGCTGTCACACCCAGCGATTTGAACACCGTATCGCAATAGAAAAGCTCGTAAGTATCTCCCGGCTTGATATAGTTGTCGAAATTACGGGGCGTGTAAACGATATGGGTTATGGACTTCGGCTCGCCGAGGTCGAGTCCCGTCCAGCCGCCGGAAGGTTCTTTATAGTCGAAAGAAGTTTCCGTTTTACCGTCAAAAGCGTTGGTGTATTCGTGAGATCCGTCTCCCTGCCAACAGCCTGCGGTTCCGATGATTTTGCCTTGCAGGGCAAGCGTATCTTCCGGATTTTCATAAAAGGCTATTTCCGCCACATTGCAATGGCCGCCTTCCGGCCCACGGTAGCGCACGTAACGGTATTTTTTACCGCTATGCGCCACGTTCACTGCCGTAGTCAGGCGGTAGGGGAGTTCAGTTATGGCATGTAAAACCTCTTTTTTGCTGAAATCGGGAGTATTACTTGCCTCAAAAACGCCGCCGACCATCCGTTTCCCGCAATCGCTTTCATCGTATTTGGCATAAAGTGTTACATCCTGACAGGCGCCGTTGCCGCTAAAATAACTGATTTCGTTAGAGAAGCTATCCACTGAAAACGGGTCGGAAAGAAAAACCATCCGCCTGTTTTTCCATGTTGCGAGCCGCAGAACAACGCCTGCCTGAATGTTCTCGAAAGTGACACTGTCTTTGCTATAAGGCGCCCAGTCCACTACCTGCCAGTCCATTTTCCGGCTGGAACACAGATAGACGAATTTAGTCTTTATCCTGTTCCTGTACAGGCCAGAAGCGGGTATTTTCAGGTAACGCGCATAATATTCGGCATAAGGCGCAGTAACGTCAATGGCCCGGGGCGCCATTTCCCGCGCCACCGGCATGTTTAAACTAAAGGTATAGCGGTAAACCTTGCTTTTTAACCATTTCTGCATCCGGCTTCCCTGCACAGGATAAACAGCGTCGGGAAATTCTTGTACATACAGTTCGTTAAATTTGTTACGGTAGGAATTCCAAACGTGGCCGGCATTGCCATTGCCCCGTACCGGCATAAAATCAAGGTGGCAGGGGATACCCAGCGCACGGCAGGCATAGACTACAAAATCTGAGATTTCGCGGCAACTGCCGCTTTTATAAAGAGAAACCGCCGGGCCAAGATGAGGAATACCGGACGGTGCGGTAGTAGTAAAATAGACGTCTTCATCGCCGGGCAGTTGTGTCATTAGCAGTCTGACGGCTGCAACAGGGTCGTCGGCGTCGGTAGCGCCGGAATCCCTCAACGCATCCAGCAGGGGATTGAAGCGATTGTAAAAATCTTCGCGCCAGTCGGACAGCCCTTCGTCTCCTATCCGGTAAGGCAATATGTATTCGCAAAAGTCTTCAAACGAAACGCTTTTACCCCAAGGCTGTTCCCGCCATACTTTGAAAGCCCATTCAATATTATTGCACAAATAGGCAGAATCTATTTCCCGTAAATCATATTTTACCTGTAAACGGCCAATATTGAATTCTCCATATATCCCTTTTATTGAGTCAAGAATGACTTCGGGTTTTATATCCCGTCTTTTCTTGTGTTCGTGCAGGGCTTTATAATAATTGGCATAATGGCCTAATGATTCGCCTTCATAATAATGATAGTAAGGCATGTTTTCGATTAGAAAACAGGCGGCTTTGTATTTTAAACTGTCTGCGGGATATTGCTGATAGCGTGACAGCGCTTTCTCCAATTCCGGACGATTCTCACCGGCTAATGCAAGGGCTTGTTCCAATAACAAAGCGTCGCCTTTTGACCGGCAGGCAGGTAAAAGCAGAACGGGGAAAAATACCAGTATTGATAATAGCAACGGTCTTATTATATAATACATAAGGCGCGAAAAATAAATTGATAGAATCTTCCGTTTATGGTTCAATTGTAAACATACCGGTCAGGCGCCCGTATTGATGTGTAATCGTAAAAGTATAACATCCCGGTTGCCCGCTTAACCAGATTGTATGAATATAGCCGCTTCCATTGGAAGAGATGCAATCCTGATAAACGACCAAACCGTTACTGTCTGCGATTACAACAGCCAGATTTTCCAGGGCGTCCGCCAGATAGATGGATAATACATTACCATCGATAGATATTACCGGGCGTTCCGGAGCAAAAGAACGAACTCGTTCATTTCCCCATTTCCCTTCTACTGGAATGTTCCCGCCGTCGGCATATACATGAACAGAAAAAAGAAAGGTTAATAAAGTAATCACACTAATAATGTTCTTCATAATGGATAAAATTTATTTAACATGTAGATATTGTTTTTGGTTCGCAATATTCGGTATAATGTTTATATATACACGGGAAACTTGTTGAAAAAAGGGATTCAACTTGTTGAAATTTTCATTTTACCGGAAATTGACCATGAAAATGTCGAAATCTTTTGCTTTGCCTTCCACGCCGTTTATCTTTTTGTATAAGACTTGCTTCTTCTTTGTGATAGTAGACCTGACTAAACAGAGTAAACAGGCTATTTGTACGGATGAAATATTTATTTTTGTAAGATAGCACAAACGGAGGTCTGTTATGTCGGCGTCCGGCAAAAGTTTTTTTACATGGGCGGTAAAACCCTGATAAACAGATTCTATTTCCTTCTGAAGTTCTTCCCAGTCGTCGTCGCTTAGTCTATCCTTAGCTTCTATCTTTTTATAGAGTGGACTTTCTTTGAACAAATCTATCATTTCCTTTTGCCTGACTAAATGCTCCTGCGTCTTTTCATATTGTTTTTGTTCCAACAAACGTAATTCCGTTTCATACCTGTCGCGGTTTATTCTGTTAATCCTTTGAAAAAAGATGGTTAAAATGAAGATACATACAAAAAAGATAAGCAATGATGTATAAAGTTGGAGGGTTCTTTGATTAGCCTCACGTTTCAAAGCAAAACGTTCTTTTTCTATCCGGTTATATTTATACAGGCTCTGGATGCGTTGCAAAGTCTCGCTTCGTTCCTGGGTTCTAATGGAATCCTGCAATTGCAGGTAGCGTTCCCGCAGCATAAGGCTTGTAGAATAGTTCTGCCGTTCTTCTTCCAGGTAACTCAAACTAAGGGTAGCGCCGGCTTTCGTATACATATTGGGGGAAGCGCCGGCAAGGGATAAATAATAATGCGCCGAATCATATTGTCCGGTTTTGCGGTAAAAGTCACCCAGATTCAGGTAAAGCGGAGTCTTTTCATTCTCTTCTGTCAGCGACTTAAAAGCCAACCGGATATATTTGAAAGCCGTCGAATATTCCTCCAAACGTAAGTACAAGTCTCCTATTTCATTATAGATAGAAGAGCAGCTTTGTTTGGATAAGTATAGTATAGCCTTTGAATAGTAAACGACAGCGCTGTCTAATGCCCCGCTTTTGGAATAGATTCGCCCGATGTTTCGCAGCGTCATACCGATACCGGTGGTGTCTTTCGTAATGGAGAAATGCGCTAACGCTTTTTCCTGGCAGGCTT